>JBBRGI010000001.1:0-31000 GCA_038240855.1 Bacteroidales bacterium
TTCAGTCAATCACCCCAATCCGACCTGAAATTGTGGTACACCAAACCTGCCAATCTTTGGGTCGAAGCCCTGCCATTAGGTAACGGACGTTTGGGCGCCATGGTTTTCGGCAATCCCTGGCGTGAGCGCATTCAGCTCAACGAAAATACCGTTTGGGCCGGAAGCCCATACCGGAACGATAATCCGGAAGCTTTGAACTCATTATCGGAAATCCGACAACTGATATTCGATGGTAAATATGATGAAGCCGAAAAGCTGGCCTGCAAAAAAATCACTTCACAGGGCGCTCACGGAATGCCCTATCAAACCGTTGGAAATGTTTTTCTTTCGTTTCCAGGTCACGAAATGTTCAGCGATTATTACCGGGAACTGAATCTTCGAAATGCGGTGGCCACCACCACCTATCAGGTAGCCGGAACCACCTTTAAACGCGAAGTTTTTACTTCGTTTACCGATCAGGTGACGATCATTCGGATTACTGCCGACAAACCCGGGAAAATCAACTTCTCGGCTTCGATGGATCGGCCTGCCAAAGTGAATATTGCAACCGAAGGCAACGATAAATTAATCATGTCGGGCATTACCAGCGACCACGAGGGAATCAAAGGTGCCGTTAAATTTCAGACCATTGTGAAGATTGTACCCGAAGGTGGCAGCATTTCGTCCAGCGATCTGGCACTTAATGTCAGTAAGGCAAATAGCGCTACCGTTTATATTTCGGTGGCTACCAACTTCAGAAATTATCAGGATATTTCAGGAAATCAGGCTCAAAAGGCAGAAGATATTCTGACTTCGGCGCTTACAAAAGCTTATCCAACAGCTTTAGGCGATCATGTTGCAGCTTTTCAAAAAATGTTCAACCGGGTGGAACTCGATCTGGGAACTACCGATTCGATCCGCAAACCCACCGATGTGCGTGTGAAAGAATTTGCCAAAGCCAACGACCCGCAAATGGCCGCTTTGTATTTTCAGTTTGGCCGTTACCTGCTAATCTGTTCCTCGCAGCCGGGTGGCCAGCCAGCTAACCTTCAGGGCATCTGGACTGATCAGCTTTTCCCGGCCTGGGACAGCAAATACACCGTGAGCATCAACACCGAAATGAATTACTGGCCATCGGAAATTACCAACCTCACCGAAACCAATGAGCCACTGGTGCAGATGCTGAAAGACCTTTCGGTAACCGGACAGCAAACCGCAAAAACCATGTACAATGCCAACGGCTGGGTACTTCACCACAACACCGATTTATGGCGTTTCAACGGTGCCATCGACGGTGCTCCGGGGCTTTGGCCAACAGGCGCAGCGTGGCTTTGTCAGCACCTTTGGGAAAAATATAAATTTAATGGCGATGTTGAATATTTAAAGTCGGTGTATCCCGTAATGAAAGGTGCTGCACAGTTCTTTCAGGATTTTTTAACCGAAGAACCGGTACACAAATGGCTGGTAGTCAGTCCTTCCATTTCTCCTGAAAACGCACCTTACAGCATTCGTCAGAAATGGGTTTGCATTACCGCCGGAACCACGATGGATAATTTACTGGTGTACGATTTGTTCACCAAAACCATTAAAGCTGCGGAGATTTTAAAAACCGATAAAGAGTTGGTGAAATCGCTTCAGGGTTTGACTAAACGCCTGCCTCCGATGCAGATCGGGCAATACAGCCAGTTGCAGGAATGGATGGAAGATTGGGACAATCCGAAAGACCAGCACCGCCACGTTTCGCATTTGTACGGTGTGTATCCCGGAAACCTGATTTCGCCTTACCGCACACCCGAACTTTTTGACGCCGCCCGCACTTCGCTCATATACCGTGGCGATGCTTCAACCGGCTGGTCGATGGGCTGGAAAATCAACCTCTGGGCTCGTTTTCAGGATGGAAACCATACCTATAAATTGCTGACTGACCAGATTCATTTGATTGAACCTACCGATCAGAACCGGGGATGGAACAATGAAAACGGCGGTACTTATCCTAACCTGTTCGATGCTTGTCCGCCTTTTCAGATTGACGGGAATTTTGGCTGCACTGCCGGTATTGCCGAAATGTTGCTTCAAAGTTACGATGGTGCAATCTTTCCCCTACCCGCTTTGCCCGAGGTATGGAAAAACGGAAGCATCAGCGGATTAAGAGCTGCCGGTGGCTTTGAGGTTGCTATGGAATGGAAAAATAATGAGTTGACCAAACTGGTGATCAAATCGGCCCTGGGAGGAAACTGCCGTTTGCGACTGGCTGGCGATCTGAATTCAACTTCAGGAGTTAATGTAAAACCGTCCAAAGGCGAAAACCTGAATCCGTTTTATGCTACTCCGGTCGTAGCAAAACCCATTATTTCGGGAAAAGCAAAGCTGAATAAGCTGACCTTGAAACCAACCCAACTGGTTGAATTTGCTACCAAACCGGGTGGCGTGTATGAATTTGTAAAAAAGTAAATGTTGAATCAATGAACGTAAAATTTGTATTGATATTTGTTTTTTTCGTCCTGGGCTTCAATGTGAACGCTCAAAATACCTCTTTGGATTTCACCCGGCTCATTCCTGAACATCCTGAAAAACACATTTTTTCGATGCCCGGATACAATGTGTGGTGCAATGGCGTGGTGAAAGGTGATGACGGGAAATACCATATGTTCTTTTCGCGCTGGCCTAAAGCCCGTGGATTTGATGCCTGGGTCACCCATTCCGAAATTGCCCATGCCGTTTCCGATAATCTTTTTGGCCCTTATCACTTTTCTGATGTTTGTTTGCCTGCCCGTGGAAATCAATACTGGGATGGAGCCATGACCCATAACCCGCATGTGATGAGGTACAACGGGAAATGCTATTTGTATTACACCGCCAACAAAGGCAGCGGATATTGGAATACCACCGCCGATACAGTGAAACCCCGGATGACGCATCCCGAATGGTGGGTGAACCGCAACAATCAGCGGGTTGGCGTTGCGGTGGCCGATAGCCCGTATGGTCCGTGGGAACGGTTCGACAAACCATTGATCGACATTACACCCGGACGACGCACCACCGGGGTTCCTACCGTATTTCAGCGGCCTGATTGCAAATTCTCGCTGGCCTATAAATCGGTGATGGAAAAAGAAGGCTACAAAGGCGGTGCTGTAAAGCATTACATCTCGCTTTCCGATTCGCCGATGGGTCCATTTAAAGATTACGACAAGCCTTTTATCACTTCACCAAAATCCGATTTTCCGATCGACGATCATGTGGAGTGGTTTCAGGATGGAAAATATTACTGCATCGCCAAGGATCACGGCGATATGATTACCGAGCATGGCATCGCACTTTTATTGTTCGAATCAGCCAACGGATTGGACTGGACGTTGTCGGCCAATTCATTGGTGCATAAATTCAGCATTACGTTTAAGGATGGCGAACACATGGAATTCGACCGTTTTGAAATGCCCAAGGTTTACCTGGAAAACGGGAAAGTGGTTGCTTTGTTTCTGGCTGCCAAAACCAAAGGAAAGGAAGATTCGTTTTCGGTAGTGTTGCCGGTAACTTATAAATGATTGTTAAAATGAAAAAAATACAATTGACACTTTTCTTGATGCTGTTTTGTTCGGTTTGGATCCATGCCAAATCAACCGATAACGAATTAAAACTCTGGTACACCCAACCGGCCTCAAAATGGCTCGAAGCTTTACCAATCGGCAATGGCAGCCTTGGCGGAATGATTTTCGGTGGGGTGGAGCAGGAGCATATTCAGTTTAACGAAGAAAGCCTCATTACCGGAACCACCCAAACCGTTGGCTATTATCAGCCATTCGGCGATGTTTATCTCGATTTTTCCGGATTAAATTCCGAAAGTTATACCCGCGAACTGGATTTGAATAAGGGCATTCATCGGGTGAATTTTAAATCCAATGGCGTTAACTACCTGCGCGAATGCTTTGCCAGTTATCCTGATAAAGTTATTGTGTTGCGCCTCACCGCCAGCAAAAAAGGCATGATTTCAGGAAAAATCCGACTCAGCGATGCGCATCAGGCTGCAATTTCTGTTTCAGGAAATAAAATTATGGCTTCAGGCAAACTTACCGAAAACCAGATGGAATACGAATCGCAGATCCTGGTTCTGAATAAAGACGGAAAAATAACCTCCGATGCCACGGGAATTACGGTTCAGGGAGCCTCGGAGGTAACGGTTTTGCTCGCCGCTGGCACATCCTTTCTGAACGATTATCGCAAAGATTTCAAAGGCGAACATCCTCATGCTGCCTTGACCAAACGTCTGTCAGATGCTTCGGCAAAATCGTATCAGCAACTTCGGAAAAATCAAGTAGCCGATTACCAGGAATTGTTTAACCGTGTGAACCTCAATTTGGGTGCTACGCCCGGTCAGCCCACCATCGACCGCCTGAATGCCCATAAAAACGGGGTGAAAGACCCGGCACTCGAAGCCTTGCTGTTTCAGTACGGCCGCTATCTGCTGATCAGTTCGTCGCGCCCCGGAAGCCTGCCTGCCAACCTTCAGGGAATCTGGAACAACGAAACCAAGCCGGCCTGGTACTCGCAATACACCACCAACATCAACGTCGAAATGAATTACTGGCCAGCCGAGCAAACCGCTTTGCCGGAGTGCCATATGCCGCTGTTCGACTGGATCGAAAATTTTGCCGCGGTTCAGAAAAAATCGACCGATCCAAAGCTTCAAACCAAACGCGGCTGGATTTGTTACAGCACCAACAACATCATGGGCGGCCCGTCAACCTGGGGAATTCACCGGCCGGGAAGCGCCTGGCTGAGCCAACATTTCTGGGAACATTACGCGTTTACCGGCGATCCGCAATTCCTGAAAACCCGGGCATACCCGATGCTGAAAGATGTTTCGGGCTATTGGGAAGACCATTTGATTGAAAGCAAAGAAGGCAAACTGATTACCCCCGATGGCTGGTCGCCCGAACATGGCCCCGGAAATGTGGAAGGCGACCGCACTCCCTATCCCGGCGTTTCGTACGATCAGCAAATTGTGTACGACCTGTTCAGCAATTGCATCGAGGCGGCAGAGGCACTGGGCGCAGATGCCGATTACAGCAAGGAGCTCACCGCGAAGCGAAACCGCTTGCTGGGTCCGCAAATTGGTAAGTGGGGACAGTTGCAGGAATGGATGGAAGATGTTGATTTGCAGGATGACCACCACCGCCACAATTCGCATTTGTTTGCAGTTCATCCCGGAAGGCAGATCAGCCCGCTGACAACGCCCGGTTTTGCCAAGGCCGCCATGGTTTCGCTTAATGCCCGTGGCGATATCAGCACCGGTTGGAGCACCGCCTGGAAAATAAACCTCTTTGCACGTTTGGGCGAGGGTAACCGCTCTTACGATTTAATCCGCCAGCTTTTCCGGCAGTGCATCGTCGAAAATCTGTTCGACACGCATCCTCCATTTCAAATGGACGGAAACTTTGGCTACACTTCGGGCGTGGCCGAAATGTTGCTCCAAAGCCAGATTAAAGAGGGAAATCATTATATCCTTCAACTGCTGCCAGCTTTGCCCGATGCGTGGATTAACGGCGAAGTAAAAGGCCTGAGGGCACGCGGTGGTTTTGTGGTGGATATGAAATGGAAGAACGGGAAATTGATCGACTGCAAAGTGAAATCATTGCTGGGAAACGACTTGAAAGTTGTTTACAACGGTAAGAAATTCATGGTAAACACTGTAAAAGATAAAATCTATATTCCTGACACGGTTTTAAATTAAACTTCTGAATGCAGCCTTTCCGGATAAAATTATCGCCCTTTGTATGCCTTGCCTGTTTGGTGAGTCTTTCTTCGCTTTCGACCCAAGCCCAAAATCCTGTGGTTGATAAGCAAAGCCTCATCGCTGCCAGCCAGGCCGGGGCAAGTCCGCTGTATTTTTATCCTGAAGCGTTTGATTGGCCGGGTATTCAGCCTTCAGGCTTTAGCAATCTCGTTGAATTCAACGAGAGGGATGGGTTGCCCAATTTTTTCAATAAACTGAAATCGAATAAACCTGTCATCATCGGGTACCTGGGCGGAAGCATTACACGTGCCGACAATCAATACCGGGTGCAATCGGCAAAGTTTGTACAAAGGCTGTTTCCAAAAGCCAAAATCACCGGCATCAATGCAGGCGTTTCGGGAACCGGAACCGATTTGGGAGCCTGCCGACTGCACGAACAACTGCTGAAATACAATCCCGACCTGGTTTTTGTGGAGTTTGCCGTAAATGGTGCTTTTGCCGAAGGTATGGAAGGAATTATTCGGCAGATATGGAAGTTTAATTCCAAAATTGACATTTGCCTCATTTACACCATTACCGATGGATTGGGAAAGATTTATGCCGGTGGTGGAGTTCCGCAGCACATCGCCAAACTGGATCAACTTGCCGGACATTATGACATTCCATCCATCCATTTGGGCATGGAAGCCGCTTTTCTGGAAAAAGATAATAAGCTGATCTGGAAAGGAAATCCCGATCAGGCGAAAGATAAAATTGTTTTCTCTGCCGATGGGGTTCATCCCTTGCAAGCGGGCGGAAACCTCTATGCAGAAGCCATCGCCAGGGCCATCATAAAAATGAAAAACCAGCATTCTCCCCAAAAGCATTCTTTGCCAAAGCCATTGCTGCCCGACAACTGGGAGGATGCCAAAATGCTGGATCCTATGCAATTTACTTCGTTCAGTGGAGCCTGGGAAAAAATCAATCCGTCAGGGATCGACTACTTAAATCAGTTTGCAGGATGGTTTCCTTATTTGATGAAAGCCGAAAAGCCGGGTGCATCGTTTTCATTTCAGTTCGAAGGAAATATGTTCGGACTGTTTGATATTGGTGGCCCGGAGGTAGGTCAACTCGAAATTGAACTGGATGGCGCGAAAGTGAACTTAAAGCACTTGAACGCAGAGAACTATGAGGTAACAACAGACACCTCAACCATTAAATTCATCAACCGTTTTAACCGGTTTTGCAATAACCGCTATCGTGGTCAATGTGCTTTTATCAAGGTCCGTCCGGGTAAACATCAGGTAAAAATAATTATTTCAGAAATTATTCCCGACAAGAACAGAATTTTGGGTGAAAACCAATTAGTCGATATCACCGAACACCCGGAGAAATACAACCGTACGGTAGAATACCTTGGGGAAATACTTATCCGAGGTGAGCTTTTAAAAATAAAGAATTGATAGTATAATTTTTAGGGAAATGAAACGATTATTAATGCCATTTTTATTCTTCTTAACCTTGGCAGTTCATGGACAAACCAAGGGTCTATTACAAAACGAACAGTCTTCTTATTTAATTAATTTGAAAAGCGAGTTGCAGGTTGAATGGCCAAAAAACCGAACCATCAACATTGTATTCCATGGTCATAGTGTTCCTTCCGGATACTTTAAAACGCCGTTGGTAAATACAATGGGGGCATATCCAAATTTGTTTCTGAAAAAATTGAAAGCAATCTATCCGTTTGCAGTGGTAAATGTTATTGTAACCGCCATTGGTGGTGAAAATTCGGTGAAAGGGGCAGCACGTTTTGAAAGTGATGTGCTCATTCATAAACCCGATATTGTGCTGATTGATTATGCATTAAACGATCGTAATGTTGGATCGGATAAAGCAAATGCTGCTTGGACGCAAATGATAAAACAAGCGAAAGATCGGGGAATTAAAGTGATTTTGTTAACTCCTTCTCCGGACCAAAGCGTGAACTATGCTGATCCGGATAACGAGCTGAATAAACATGCGGATCAGATACGTCGTTTAGCAGAAGAGAATCAAGTTGGTCTGGTTGACAGCTATAAAGCATTTGAATTCCTTTATCAGGATAAGGAAAAACTCAGTAAATACATGGCTCAGGTCAATCATCCCAACGAATTAGGGCATGAACTCATTGCTGAGGAGATTTTAAAATGGTTTCAAATAAAGTAAAAAACATGAAAAAATTAGGATGCTTACTTTTATTTTTTTTTCTAATACAGACCATTGTGTCTTCCCAAAACCTGAAACATCCCGAGGAATCCCTTCCGATGGCTAAAGTTCCGGTAGAAATAGCGTCAGGCCCATGTGAACCCACGTGGAAATCGTTGGGCGATAACTTTAGATCGCCTGCCTGGTTTCGTCAGGCTAAAATCGGGATGTGGTTGCATTGGGGGCCCCAGTCTATCGGTGAAGACGGCGACTGGTATGCCAAGTGGATTTATATGCCTCAGTCTGCCTGGCGCGATTACACACGGGTCTATCCCCATCATCTTGAACGGGTCGGTCATCCCAGCAAATATGGGTATAAAGACATGCTCCCGTTGTGGAAAGCCGAAAAGTGGGATCCCGACAAACTGATGGCCTTGTACAAACGTGCCGGAGCCCGCTATGTAATTGCCCAGGGGATGCACCACGACAATTTTGATCTCTGGAACTCCAAATACCAACCTTGGAACTCTGTTAAAATTGGCCCGAAACGCGATATTGTCGGCGGATGGAAAGCAGCCGCGGATAAAGAAGGAATGAAATTCGGCATCGCCTTTCATGGCGATTATTCGCTTTTCTGGTTTCAACCGGCTTTCCTTAGCGACCTGGAAGGACCGATGAAAGGTGTGCCTTACGATGGCGCTCAAAACTACGATGGCAAAGATACCTGGTGGAAAAGGATGGGACTCGACTTGAAAGATCTCTATGGTATTGATTTGAAAGAGGATGTGGTTTATCCGGCTGATTTTAAAGGCGATTCGGTGGCTTTCCGGATGAAAGACCCACTGTCTCATGGCATTCCCGATGGTAACCTGAAAAAGAACATCGACTTTGCCCGATGGTACTGCACCAAATGGACCAACCGGGTAGTGGATGCCATCGACCAGTTTTCGCCCGATTTTATCTATTTCGACGGAGGAGGCAGTTACCCATTTTGTGGTTGGTTCACCGGTCGGGGCTACCGGTCTGATGCTACACCTCGCGTAATAGCACATTTGTACAATAAAAATATGCAGAAGAATGGCGGTAAACTGGAAGCCATGGCCTTCACCAAAGGTAATGAAGATCATCGTGCAATCGCCGTGAATGTGGAGTCGCGCTTCCCTGAAGGAATTAAAAAAGATCAGCCCTGGCAAACCGAAGTTGGTATGGGCGAGTGGTTCTACTTCAAAGGAACTTTTTACGAAAGCGGCATGGTCATTCACCAAATGCTGGAAGCCATTTCGCGCGATGGGAATTATGTGATCAACATCCCTCTGACCCCTTCAGGAGAATTGGATCCGGGCGGTGAACAAACCCTGAAAGATATGGGCGACTGGATGGACATCAACGGCGAAGGAATCTACAACTCTTCAGCATGGAAGGTTTGGGGCGAAGGGAAAATAGTGATGGAACGTGGGAACCTGGGGCCCAAACAGGCTGCAACTCCTTACACCTCTGAAAACATTCGCTTTACAGTGAACAACGGCAACCTCTATGCCTGGCTCATGGCCTGGCCAACTGACAACAAGGTGGTTGTGAAATCGCTTCCGTTATCCTCCGGAAAAATAACTGCTGTGGTCTTGCTGGGCAGCAAGGAAAAGCTGAAATGGAAACAAACCGAAAAAGGATTGGAAGTAACCTTGCCAGCCAAACAGCCCTGCAAATTTGCTTTTGGATTGAAAATAAAGGAAATGTAGTAAAAAACTTTAGAAAATAAACTAATCAAATAAAACCGTTAAATGGAAGGGAATAAGATGAAAAAACTATTTTTCACATTGCTAATTTTAATATCCATTATCACAAGAGGTCAGAAGATTGAACCAATCTTAGCAAATAATGCAACCTATTTAGTTGATTTGAAAAAGGAGTTGCAGGTTGAGTGGCCAAAAAACCGAACCATCAACATTGTATTACATGGTCATAGTGTTCCTTCTGGATACTTTAAAACGCCGTTGGTAAATACAATGGGGGCCTATCCCTATTTGTTCTTTAAAAAGCTGAAAGCAATCTATCCGTTTGCAGTGGTGAATGTCATTGTAACCGCCATTGGTGGTGAGAATTCGGTGAAAGGGGCAGCACGTTTTGAAAGCGATGTGCTCATTCATAAACCCGATGTTTTGCTGATCGATTATGCATTAAACGATCGAAATGTTGGACTAGAGAAAGCAAATGCGGCCTGGACTCAAATGATAAATCAAGCGAAAGCTCTGGGAATAAAGGTAATTTTACTGACGCCATCTCCAGACCAAAGTGTCAATTATGCCGATCCTGATAACGAACTTAAAAAGCATGCCGATCAAATTCGTCGGTTGGCCGAAGAAAATCAGGTAGGTCTGGCAGACAGCTATCAAGCGTTTGAATTTCTCTATTCAGACAAAAAGAAACTCGGCAAATACATGTCCCAGATCAATCATCCCAACGAATTGGGGCATGAATTGATTGTAGAAGAAATTATAAAATGGTTTAAATAAATAGTGCGATAACAAATAAAAAAAATCAGTCATGTCAGTAAAAAACTTCACCGCGTTTGTTTTCATTCTTGCATTTCTTGCATCGAACGGACAAGATAAAAAACTCCCTCCCGGTTTCCCGGATCGTTCCCCGAACCTGAATGTTCTTCCCGGATTTAAAACCCCTCCGAAAGGTTACGGTGAAGTATCTTTCTACTGGTGGCTGGGCGATACCCTGACCAAAGAAAGAATAACCTCACAGTTGGATCAACTCAAAGACAAAAGCATCACCGGATTGCAGATTAACTACTGCCATACCGATAAAGGGGGCGCCAGTTATGGCTTGACTTACCCCAGTCAGCCGGCCTTGTTCAGCGCAAAATGGTGGGAGCTGTTTCAATGGTTTTTGAAAGAGGCCAAAAAGCGCGACATGTCTGTCAGTCTGAGCGATTATACCCTCGGCGCTGCCGGCCAGGGTTGGTTTGTGGATGAAATGCTGAAAGAGAACAAGAATTACGGCTCAAAACTGGAAGCCAGGCAATTTGATGCAAAAGGCAATCAAAATTTTAAAACCACGGTGCCTGAAGAGGTGATTACGGCCATCGCCTACCCGGTTGCAAACGGCATTTTGTCTTCCTCCAATTCGATCGATCTGAAATCTTCGATCAAAAATACGGAATTGGAATGGCAGGTGCCTAACGGAGATTGGAAACTGATCGTGGTATACCGAAAGACTGTAAAAACCTCGTTCGACCCGATGAATCCAATCAGTGGTGCACAGGTTACCGAAAAATTTTACCAACGTTTTGAAGATTATTGTCCGGGCGAATCGGGCAAAGGTTTGAACTTCTTTTTTTCCGATGAACTTCAGTTTGGCATCCGGGGATTTTTGTGGAACGACCAGTTTGCAACCGAATTTAAGAAACGGAAGGGATACGATCTCTTCCCCGAATTGCCCCATTTGTTTGCCAATCTGGGTCCCCGGTCATACAAAATTCGCCTCGATTACAACGATGTAATGGTTGCCCTTTCGGAGGATGGGTTCTTCAAACCAGTGTACGAATGGCACAACAGTCGCGGCATGTTGTTTGGCTGCGATCACGGCGGTCGCGGCAGGGATGTAACCGAGTTTGGCGATTATTTCCGCACCCAGCGCTGGTTATCCGGTCCGGGTTGCGACCAGCCCGGATTAGGCAGAGACATTGTAAAAAATAAAGTAGCCAGCTCGATCGCACATTTGTACGAGCGCCCGCGAACCTGGCTCGAAGGATTTTATGGCAGCGGGTGGGGAACCAGCAGCGAAGAAGTGGCTGATGCAACCTTTGCCAATTTTGCGATGGGGCAAAACCTGTTAAGCCTCCATGGCCTATATTACACGACGCATGGCAGTATGTGGGAATGGGCGGCGCCCGATAATCACTGGCGTCAGCCATACTGGAACAACATGGGTGATTTTCTGAAATGCTCCGAGCGACTGAGTTACGTGCTTTCCCAAGGGCATCATCGTTGCGATGTGGCTTTGATCTATCCCGTTGCTCCGGTGGAGGCCAACCTCAAAGGAAAGGAATCAACTGAAACAGCTTTTGCTATCGCCCGCGACCTTTACCCTGCCGGAATCGACTTCGACTTCATGGATTTCGAATCACTCGGCCGCTGCCGTATTCAGAATAAAGAACTGAATGTCAGCGGTGAAAAATACAAGGTATTGGTATTGCCGGCTTTAGCTGCGGTGCGGTATGCGACCATTGAAAAAGCGTTGGAATTCTTCCGCTCAGGCGGCATCGTTCTGGCAGTTGGCGCCTTGCCCGAAGCCAGCGACCGGATTGGTGGAGACGACACACAATTGCAATCGATGATCAAAGAAATGTTTGGAACGACATTTTCTGAAAAACATGACACAACCGTAGTCTATTCCCAAAAAAGTAAGGCCGGGGGGGCCGGCTTGTTCATTCACAACCCGATTGAAGTAAAAAAGGTCATCGACAAGTTGATTCAACGCGACTTTAAAGTATTATCCGGAGAGAATGTTCCCGGAATTCTTCACCGTAAAATTGGAAACCGCGATTTGTATTTTGTGTATGGCCTTGCGAAAGGTACAAGCTGTGAATTCCGGGCTACCGGAAAGGTTGAACTCTGGAATCCCTGGAATGGAAGCACAAAGCCGTTGAAGGTAACTGCTGTTTCTGAAACAGGGACAACAATTGCGCTTCCTTTGGAAAAAAGCGAACCGCAACTGATTGTTTTTAGTCCGGGGAAACCTAAATTAGAAAATGCAGCTTCCGCTTTCAGCGAAAAACTAAATACTTTGCTCATTGATAATGATTGGGAATTTGAATTGAAACCCACGCTCGACAACCAGTATGGTGATTACCGCCTGCCGGCTTTCGATGGCAAACTGGGAGTTGAAGTCTGGAAAATGAAATTTGCTGAAGAAAAAGCTGCAGTTCAGGGGCAAAATCCAACCTTGGACGACAGTGGGTGGACTACTGCAACCGTTGGATACGGACCACAATTCTGGAAGCTTGGCCCTATGCCTAACGATATGGATTCGGTCGCCGTAGAGGCAAAGTTGGCCTCTCTGAAACAAGTTAATCCGGACGAGCCTGTTGAGGTAAACGGAAAGAAATATTACTGGAAGCCGTATGAATTCTCGTGGCGCTGGGGTTTGAAGGAGGATGCCGGGCATCAGGGATACCACGGCATGAAAGGAGAGGTAAACAATGAACTGATTTCTTTGGGTGCCATCGACAAATCGCGGAAACATATACCTGTTTATCCGCTTTCCGCTGAACCTGACGGAAGCATCTATTACCTTTGGTCGACAGTTTCATCAACCAAACCGATGCAGGCCAAAATCATAAAATCCGGACTTTTGCCTGTAAAAATATACCTGAACAATCGTTTGACCGATAGGGAAACGGACATGATTGACTTACATGCAGGGAACAATCCGGTATTGCTCAAATACAACAAAGTTGGCCGTGGGGTCTTTGTTTTTCAAGATGCTCAGGCTGATGCACATTGGAAACAGTCCGTTCCATTGGCCACAAATTGGTACCTGAATCCGGCAATACTTCCTTACGATTGCAATCCGCAGGCAAGAGGACAATTTGGTTGGTACCGGTTTGTATCGCCTCCCGGAACCCAAACTTTTTATGTCACTTCACAAGCAAAGCCCGAAGTATGGGTCGCCGGAAAGGAATATCCTTGCGAGCCCGGGCAACTGCAGTCCGGAAGAATCGCCGATGCGAACCTCAAAACCTGGAAAGTGAATTTGACTGAAACGATGCCGGTATCTGTCACCATTGCACTAAAAATGGAGCAACTACCCGGATTCTTTGGTGGTTCGGCGATTCCTGAACCTGTAATTTTCGAGTGCGAAAAGGGAAGAATCCAATTGGGCGATCTGGGCGAAAACGAATCATTGAAAACCTATTCAGGGGGAATGTGGTACCGTAAAACCATCAAAATGTCGCCGGAGCAGGCTGATTCAAAACAGATTGTCCTCGATTTAGGGCGGGTCGTGGCTTCGGCCGAAGTGATTGTAAACGGCAAAACGGTAGGTTCAAAATCTTCGTCACCATGGACATTCGACCTTTCAGGAAAAGTGATTTCTGGAGACAATAAAATTGAAATTCTTGTTTATAACACGCTCGGCAACCATTACCTGACCACGCCATCGCAATATGTTGGAAGGATCAATTCAGGGCTGATTGGGCCTGTAGATATTAATTTCTCAATAAAATAAAAACAATCACAATGAAGAATAAAACTTTTTTCCCTGCTTTAATATTACTGGTTTGTTTAGGCCTGTTTGCCAAGGCTCAAACCAAAGAAACCACTCCGGTTTACAAACCATTTGTCAACCAGGCCGGATACAATCTGGGTGAGTCGAAACGATTTGTCTGCTATGGTGCGCCAGACAATACGCCGTTTAAAATTATGGATACCAAAACCAAACTACCAGTTTTTGAAGGCAAAATGCTGAACAACGAAGGCTGGTTTTCAGAACTTAATCCGGTAACTTCCGGTGACGAATATGTGGTTGAAGTGGCTGGTTACGGCCAGTCGAAATCCTTCTGGATTGCCGACCATTTGATGGAAAAAGTATCGTCAAAACTGGCGTATGATTTTTTTGTGGATGTGCGTGGTTACGACGATCTGGACAAATACGATATGTCGAAGGTGTATGGTGGCGGCCCTTCGCGCGATGGTGGCGCTTATGGTTTGGAAGCTACTTTCGAAGTGTTGCAGTATGCGGCCAATCCGGCTTTGTACGACAACTGGAAAACAGAGTTGGGCGATAAAAATGTGCCCGATCTGATTGATCTGATTCTCTGGCATGCTGAATATGCCTACAAATATGTGGATTACAATGGCCCCACCGGATACCGTCATGGAACACTTGGTTATGAAGGTCAGCCACGTATGAATTACGATTACTGGAATACGCTCGATCATCTGGCTGCTGTTTGTGCCGCCTATCATTCTTTCCTGAAACCATACCTTTCAGAAGAAAAATATCAGAAGTACCGCAAAGCCTGTCTGGATAACTGGGAGAAATACGACCGCCATAAAGTAGTGCGCTACTGGACTTACAGCAGTAAATGGGTTGATCAGGGATTTCAGGAATTTAACGAGATGGGTAATGCTTTTGGGCAATCGGTTTTCAGTAACCTGTTTATGTATTTGTGCGAGAAAAACGAGAAAAATGGTCAGCCCGATAAGTTTTTGAAATATGCACAGGAAAGTGCAACGGATATCATTACCAATTGGGATTTCAACAACCCGCGGCAGATGTGGTGGATTCGCAATGCCGAGCACATCACGCCACAAGCATTGGCCTGGTTCCTGATGGTGGCTCCTGATAAGGCACCTGCCGGATCGCGCGAAAAACTTGCCGCATGGGCTAATCACATGAAGCAGAAAACCAACAATTTCTGGAAATACCGGATGCACAGCGAAACCGAATGGGCACATGCCAAAACAAAAGAATTAGGCGGGGCACCTGCTTTGGGCGGTTCGATGTTTGCCGTGGCCTATTTGTTAAACGATAAGGCATTGCGCGATTTGGGCTGGGCACAGGTCGATTTCGTTTTTGGGGTAAATCCGGTTGGCACACACCTGAGCAATAAAAGCGATGAACGGGTAAAAATCGGCGGTTTCTGGGAAGGTGTTGAAGAAGGCTGGCCACAGGCTCATCCCGATGGCTATGGAAGGCTTGGGCTGGTTCGCGGAACGCTCGATGGTACTCCGTTGGACAGCCAATTCCCTATTGCCAAAACAGTTGAAAAGATAGTGGGTCAGAATGAAGGACAGATTTTTGGCAAAAATGCCTACGCCACCGAGGGCTGGTGCGTTTCGAACCGGGGTTGGGAAGCAACCGTAACTTTTGCCACATTGGGAAGTCAGCAAATTAAACTGTACGATGCCGATTATAAAAAGGAAATAACAAAGGCCAAACCGGGACAAACCATCACTGTTGAACTGAAAGCTGCCCTAAACCAGGATTGGAACAAAGTGGATCAGGGCTGGGTCGAAATCAGCACTGGAAACGAAGCTGCCAAAATGCTGAAAGTGAGCGAAACCGGCGCCAATACCGGAATCTTTACGGCTAAATATGTCACTCCAAAGGTTAAAAAGGGAAGTCAACTGGAGGTATCGTACGGCTATTTTGGATTTGGGAAATTAATTAGGCTAACAATTCAATAGATGTCATAATGAATAAGCCGGTTGCTGAAATTTTCATTTCCCTGATGAATTCGAAAATAAACAATTCAGGTTTCGCTTCAGGTCTTCAACAGCACACTTCAATTCCAATATAGGACACTTCACTCGTTTTTTTTCGCAATGAAGGTTGATAGTCTATATTTTTGATCGTATATTCACTTTTTAAATTTAATACCAATCATGAAAAAAAACAGTTCAAAGATTTTAGGTGTTTTTTTGGCTATGTGCCTTTTCATCCTCACAATTAGCGGACAAGCCTTCGATTCCGGATCAGGATCATCAACGCGTACCTGCTCCAATGTTGCCTACGCCAGCCTTTCGCCAGCCCAGGTGATGGATATTTATCTGCCCGAAGGCGATGGCCCGTTTCCTGTAGTGGTTTTAATTCATGGTGGCGCTTTTAAAATGGGCGATAAAGAAATGGAATCCCGCAATGCCGAAGCCTTGGTTGCCAAAGGATACGCAGCCGCGAGTATCAATTATCGGTTAAGCGGCGAAGCTAAATTTCCGGCACAGATTGAGGATTGCAAGGCTGTCGTCAGGTTTTTACGGGCCAATGCCGCCAAATATCGCCTGAATCCCGACAAGATTGGTTCGTGGGGTGCATCGGCTGGTGGCAACCTTTCGGCTTTGCTCGGAACCTCTTCCGGAGTGGCCGAATTGGAAGGAAAAGAGTTGGGCAATTCCGGAGTCTCTTCCAAGGTAATCGCTTCGGTTGACTGGTTTGGCCCCATTAATTTTCTGACCATGGACGACGAGGCTAAGGCGCTTGGTTTCACCGGACGGACTAACAGCGAATCTTCACCCGAATCGCAACTGATAGGCAAGGCAATTCAGTCGGTTCCCGAATTGGTTAAGAAAGCCAATCCTACCACTTACATTACTGCTGATGATGCGGCTTTTTTCATTCAGGTGGGAAGTATGGATCGCAACATTCCGTATTCACAAAGCCGGAATTTCTACGATGCTATAAAACCAGTGATTGGTGCTGGTAAAGTGTCGTTTGAGTTACTGGAAGGAGCAGGCCACGGAGGACCGCAATTTTCAGCTCCATCGAATATTGAAAAGGTAATTGCCTTTTTTGATAAGTATCTAAAATAGATAAATTAAAGAAAATGAATTCAGGCCTGGTTGTTTTTCCTACGAACAATCAGGCCTTTTTTCTTTTCAATTCTTTTCAATTACACTTCAACCGCGAATAATTACGCTTCACGCAAATTTTTCTAAAAACCGTCAAAACCAGGGCTAGTTTTGGGCATTGTTTAATTTTAAAACTCAGGAAAAATGAAAAAGTTAATAGTAAGTTTATTATAAACTTTAAAACCACCTCCTTTGGTGGTGGTTATGTATAAGCGGCTATGCCTGAAAATTAATTATTTTGTGGCATGAGCAATTTCAAAAATTAAGTCTTGTCAGTTATCAGAAAAAAAATGAACTAAGCAATAGAATCTGGACTTTGGCCCCTTATAGGGGCTTTTCAAGTCCACCTTCTCAGATGGTGGATTCTTTAATTGTTGCGACTAGTCTTTTATTCGGATCATGCAAGAAGAGTGATGTCGCTGTTGATGATACAACTGCCAGTACATCAACCAGTGCAACCACATTTACAGATGTAGCCTATGCTACAACATCGTCGGCACAAAAGATGGATATCTATTTGCCTACGGGTGCCGGTCCATTCCCGGTGGTGGTAATTATTCATGGTGGCGCCTTTATGATGGGCGATAAAGGCGGAGAAACCTCAAATGCAGCAGCATTAGTGGCCAATGGAATTGCTGCCGTCAGCATTAACTACCGTTTAAGTGGTGAAGCTCCTTTTCCTGCGCAAATACAGGATTGTAAAGCCGCGGTCAGATTCCTGCGTGCCAATGCAACTAAATACAACCTGAATCCTGATAAAATTGGTTCGTGGGGTGCTTCGGCCGGTGGAAATCTTTCAGCCATGCTGGGCACTTCTTCAGGAATTACCGAACTGGAAGGAGCCAGCCTCGGAAATTCGAGCTTTTCTTCAAAAGTTATCGCATCTGTCGATTGGTTCGGTCCGATTAACTTTCTGACCATGGATGCCGAAGCCGCTGCATTGGGATTTACGATTTCAACAAACAGTTCTTCTTCTCCTGAATCAAAACTGATGGGAGCAGCCGTTCAAACAATACCTGCCCAGGTTGCCAAGGCTAACCCGTCCACTTACATTACGACTGACGATGCAGCGTTTTTTATTCAGGTGGGTAGCCTCGACCGGAATATTCCCTATACCCAGAGCCTGAATTTTTACAACGCGTTGAAAACGGTGAAAGGTTCGACGGATGTAAGTTATGAATTGCTTGATGGCGCTGCACATGGAGGTACTCAGTTCTCTACCGCTACAAACATGGCCAAAGTGATAGCATTCTATACGAAATACCTGAAATAGTATTCCGCGCTGGCGTTTTTTATGCCAATTGATTTTTATTTTTGTAAAAAATTTAACCTGAATGTTCCGCAAAAAGAACATTCAGGTTTACCACATAGCTAGATCTGGTTAACTAAAATTATTCCTTAAAATGAGCTCAAAAATCGGCCTGATTGATGCCAAATATTTACTCGCCGTATCCTTTACCGGAGCCTTGTTGTTATCGTTGATGCCCTTAAGTTTTGCACTCGACTCATTCATGATGCCTGATTTCTATTTGCGGTTTTTGGATGTTGTTTTGCTCTTTCTGATGGTGGCATTCATGTTTTACGCCGGCATATCATTCAACCTGAAATGGAGTCATTTCTCAACGGTGAAAAAGCTAATATTTAACCTGATTCTTTATCTGGTGGGTACATTGGCTTGCATCGCCGTTCATTTGCCGATATGGAAAATAACATCGCACATTCCGTTGCCTTTTTACATCAAAGATGAAATTGTCAGAAATATGATCATTCTGCTGGTTAGTTTCATGTCGGTCAGGTTTTATGTAAAAACCACTGAAAATAAGCAGTTAAAAGAAGACTATACCGATCTGCAAACCCAGCACCTGAACAGCCAGCTTACAGCTTTGATGAACCAGATTAACCCTCACTTTTTCTTCAATACGCTAAATACCTTAAGTGGACTGATTCATGAGAATCCGGAAAAGAGCGAGGTTTTTATCAACAAACTTTCGCAGGTATTCCGATATATTCTGAATATGCAGGAAAACAGCCACGTACTACTTTCTGAAGAAATTAAATTTGCCCGCGATTATGCGTTTTTGCTGAATGTACGTTTCGAGGATAAACTACAGATAAATTTTGGAAGTGTCGATCAGATCAATGCCCGGGTTCCATCGCTTTGCAGCCAGTTGCTCATCGAAAATGTAATCAAGCACAACCGGATGAACCAACAGTTTCCGTTAACCGTATCTTTTTCAGAAGAAAACGGTTACCTCAAAATCTGCAACAATTTCATCCCTCAGTTAAGCGAAAATTCTACCGGTTTGGGTCTTAAAAACTTGAACCGCAGGAGCGAACTGCTGTCGGGAAAACCCATTGTGATTGAAAAGACAGAGGATTCGTTTTGTGTGAAAGTTCCGTTTATAAAAATTTGATTATGAATGTAGTATTGATTGAAGACGAAGGTATTGCCCTTCGAAAGTTAAAAAAAATAATTCTTGAAATTGCTACTGAAACGGTTTTCGTGGCCGAACTCGAATCGGTTTTTGATGCCCGAAATTGGTTTATGCAAAATCGCAATGCTGCTATTGATTTGATATTTTCAGACATTCAGTTGTCTGACGGCCTGTCGTTCGAGATTTTTGAATCGCTGAATACCCAATTTCCTATCATTTTCACCACAGCTTATAACGAATATGCACTCAGGGCATTCAAACTCAATGGGGTTGATTATTTGCTAAAACCCATCCAAAAGGACGAACTGCAACAAGCATTGAGCAAGTTCGAAAAAACCAGAACCAGCTATTCGAATGACCAGCTTTTCCAATTGCAGCAATTGATGCTGCAGTTTAAACAACCTGTTAAGAGCAGTCCAACATTCATTCCCTACGTCAAAGACCAGATGATCCCATTTCAGTCTGAGTCGGTGGCCTATTTTTATACCAGCAACCAGCTCGTGTATGCTGTTACGGAGCAGCGCGAATTTGTGCTCACCGAAACCCTCGAAGAGGTTGAAAATCGGTTGCCTACCGCCCTGTTTTTCCGCGCCAACCGCCAATTTATCATCCAGAAACGATTTGTGGCCAATGCCGAGCTCTATTTCAACAACCGGCTAATCGTTCACCTGAAACAAAAAACTCCCGAAAAGATTGTGATCAGCCGAGAAAAGGCCGGTGCATTCAAAGAATGGCTGGTTGGGTAATGATTGTTTTTTGAATGCGGCAAAGGGGTTTTATCGGGATTAATCCAGATGAAAAACCTCGTCCATATTGGCCCACCATTCACCTTCAGCACGATTTTCAACAGGTCGTTGCATCGGCATCATGATTTTCCACCATTCCTGTGTTTTAGCATCAGCAGCCATTTTGGCCATATCAGCAGCGAAATCATCGCCGGCATATTCCATATAGGCAAACAGCATTCCGTCTTTGTGAAAAATAGAATAATTCCTGATGTTGCAGGCGGTAATCATCTCCAAAATTTCAGGCCAAACGGATGAATGATATTCCTTGTAACGCTCAAAGTTCTGCGGGTCAACCCCGATAATTTGCCCAAATCGTTTCATGTGAGTAGATTTTTAGTCATTAAGTTGTCATTTATAGTCAGTTATTGTCATTAGATTTTAATTTCCTTAGAGCAGTACAATTTCATAAATACCGGGAGCCTGGCTGTATTCTTTCAGAACCAGTCTCACCTTTTGAGCAGTTGTTTTGGGTAGCTTTATCTCCAGCTTGCTGCCGATAGTGGTACCTTTGTATATTGTTTTCCATTGATCCCCGGTCAGAGCCTGAATTTCGAATGCCTTTACTGACTGGCCTCTTTCATAAAGAATTGCTTTGGATATTTTTTCAGGTTTACCTAGATCAATCTCAACCCAGGGGTTTAAACCCTTTTCTTCGGGTTCCCAATATGCGCCTGACCAATCGCCATTGGTTACAGAACTCAATTCAACCCATTGATGGTTGATCCATTGACCCTTAGGATTTGAAGATGCTGTCAAGGATTTCATATAAGAAAGTGAATTAGAACTGATTTCTAATGGCTCAACATTCATCACACTGCCTGAACATTCAAGTTCGACAATAGTATTAACCGGCTGCAATTCCTCTGCTGAGAGTTCGATGGCATAACCTTTAGCCAACTTGGTCAACTTCACTTTTCCGCCGTGGGCAAGTTTGCAACTTTTAATTTCCAATCCCAAATCGGGAATTGTAATTATTGGAGTAGTTCCAGTCCACTTCAAGATATGCAGATAAATGAAATTTCCTTTGCGGGTACTCACGCCCCAGTCGGCAGGTTTAAACGGACCACCGCGGGTTTCATAAATAGTATATCCATATTTCTGAAGCCACTGTCCCATTTCTTTCAATCGGGAAATTTGTTCAGGTTCAATACTTCCATCCGATTTTGGCCCCACATTAAACAACAAGTTTCCATCGCCACCGGCTGAACGTACTAACGATTGCAAACACTGCTCCAGCGATTTCACCTTGTCATTGGGTTTCCAGGCCCACTGGCTGGCAATGGTCATGCAGGTTTCCCACGGACGGTCGATCTGGAATCCGCCAACCCGCTGCTCCGGTGTATCAAAATCACCTTTGGCACCGGTCCTGTTGTTGATGATAATATCTGGCTGAATCTGATGTGCGAAATCAATCACACTTTGACCGCGAACTGCATCAAATTTCTGCGGAACATCGAACCAAAGCACGTAAAGCGGTCCGTAATTCAGCAAAAGTTCTGCCACCTGCTTTTTCAAATAGGTGGTGTATGCATCTAAATTACTTTTTTCACGTGCAACACTGCCACCTGGACTGGTAAGCGGAAAATCGGGATTATACCAGTCACAGGTTGAATAATAGGTGCCAAAAGCCATACCTTGTTTACGGCAAGCTTCGGCCAGTTCCTTCACCACATCGCGTTTCAAAGGCGAATTCATGATGTTGTGATCGGTTTGACGCGTATTCCACAAACAAAATCCATCATGGTGTTTGGTCGTCAGAACAATGTATTTCATACCGGCAACTCTGGCTACATTCACCCAATCATCGGCATTGAAATTTTTCGCGTCGAATTGTTTGTAAAGGTTGTCGTATTCCTCCACCGGAATTTCGCGACCGCGCGACCATCCAATTTCAGTTCCTTTCAATGAGACAGGTCCCCAGTGGATAAACATCCCGAAACGGGCATCTTTCCACTTTTCAATTTTCTGTTCGTTGCCGATTTGTTTTTGGGGGACTGATTGTGCCATTGACCCTTTCAGTAGAAAGGAAATCAGCAAAAGAATTAAAATTAGTTTTGTTTTCATATCTGGTCATATTTTAAGGTTTAGTTGAATCATTTTAATTGGGATAGAGCTGGAATTCCTTGATTCCGGAGAAACCCTCCCGATCAAGAATTACCAACCTGAATTTCTGCGCGGTAACGGGAGCAATATTTTGTTTCCAGTCGCCCATTTTCGTTCCGGCAGCAATTGTTAACCATTTACCATCTTTTTCATACTGAATTTCAAAACCTTTAATTTCTGAATTTACAAAAACGAGTTCGCTTACCGCAATGCTTTTTACGGTCTGGGGTTTGCCCAAATCAGCTTCCAGCCAACCTTGTTTCTCGAAGAAAGCTTTCACTTCTTCGCTCCTGTAATTGAGTAGCTTACCAAATTGTGAGTCAAAATCGATATCAGTTCTGCGTCCGGGTTTCCAATGGGTTTTCGGGTTATCATCGAATGCCGCAGACGGATCGTGAAGAAACTGTCCAACGGAACTGGAAGCACTTGCTTTGCAATTGTAAGCTAATGAACCGGAGGTTGAAAATGGATAAATCAAAGCCAGTTCGTTCAATGACTTGTTGGTTATTAAAGTAATTAAGCTGGAGATGTTTTCGCGATCAGCTTGTGGAATAATCAGTTTTAGTATCTTTTTATCCTGAATAAATCGAACATCTTTCCCATTGATCAGGTTGGCTTTTTTAATTTTTGCAGGCAGTGCCGGCAATGTCAGCGTGTCGCCTTTCATGGCCAGAATATTCAGGTACATGGTGTTCCCGTTGTAAGTGCACAGATAGTCGTTGGTTGGGGTGTACGGTCCGCCATTGGTGTTGTAAACCGATTGTCCATGTATTTTCAGCCAATCGCCCAATTCCATTAACCGTGCCTGGAAGTCTGCCGGAATCTGCCCCAGACTATCGGGACCTACATTCAGCAACAGATTGCCATTTCCACCCGCGCAGCGCAGTAAGGTGGTGGCAGCTTCGCTGATCGGACGCGGAGTATCTTTTGGTCGCCACGCCCATTGATGCCCCAGATTGGTGCAGGTTTCCCAGGGAATGGCACCATATCCGGCCACAAAACCTTCAGGTGTAGCATAATCGCCGTAAGGCCCAACAAAAGCGTGCGATTCGTCGGTATGAAAAACATCCAGCCGATTATTTACGATGATTCCGGGCTGCAGCTTCTTGGCCAGTTCGTATATTTCCTTGGGTTTTACAGGGCTTGGCGAACCTTCGTAGTCGATCCAAAGCAAGCTGATTTTTCCATAATTAGTTAGCAATTCACGAACCTGCTCCAATACACGTTTGGCAAACACATCGTTGGTTTTTGGGTTCCGGCAATCAGGATCTTTCCAGTCGGCAGGCGAGAAGTACCAGCAAATGGGCATATCGGCTTTGTGTGCAGCATCGGCCAGTTCTTTGCAAACATCACGTCCAAAAGGGGTTTTCATGATGTTGTAACTGGTGGTTTTGGTATTCCATTCACAAAAACCATCGTGGTGTTTGGCTGTGAAAACCATGTATTTCATTCCGGCTTTTTGCGCCAGTGCGACCCATTCGTCAGGATTAAATTTTACCGGATTGAATCCTTTGTATAATGAATCGTATCTGGCTTTGCCATATCCTTCGCGCGACCAGCTGATTTCGCCGCCAAAGCGGGTAACCGGTCCCCAGTGGATAAACATCCCAAAGCGGGCTTCCTGCCACCATTTCAAATCGGTAGCAGTGGATTTTTGTCCCTGCCCAAATCCTTCCACAAACAAAAAGACGATCAATAAACTAATAAGTGAAATTTTCAACTTCATTGGACTTAGCTTTTTAGGTTATTAAACTCTCTCACGGCCTCAAACATGGCCACAATATTTTGCGGTGGAACATCAGGTAATATGTTGTGAACGGTATTAAACACAAAGCCACCGCCTTTCGAGAAAATTTCGAGCCGTTCGAAAACCTGGTCGCGGATTTGCTGCGGGGTTCCGATGTTCAGTGTTCCCACCGTTTCGATTCCACCACCCCAGAACGTACAATCCTGTCCGAATTCCTTCTTCAAAAAATCGGGAGCCATATTCCAGGAGTTAGTCTGAACAGGATTAAAGATCTCAATACCGGCCTCAATCATGTCGGGCATCAGCAATGAAATGGATCCGCACGAATGAATATAAGTGTGCATTTTACTATGCGATTTTACATAGTCGCACAGGATTTTATGGCGAGGTTTGAATAGTGTTTTGTAGGTATCCACATCCATAAACGGGCCTGAACTCATGCCCAGATCGTCGCCAAAACGGATAATATCGACAATGTCGCCAACGGCATTACACACCTTTTCGAGCGTGGCCAGATGGCGAATCAAAAGTTGATCGAGCAGTTTTTCAACATTGTCCGGATCGCACATCAAATCCATCAGGAAATTGTCCATCCGGCGCAGGAAAGTTCCCCATTCAAACAGGTTGCAGCCGCAAACCACCAGCAATGCTTTATCTGTACTGGCACGAAGTTTCAAAGTATTTTCACGCAGTTTCTGCCAAAAGTTAGATTCACTGGCATGATCCCACGGACTATGCACATCGCGTGCCCACATGATGCGACCCATTTCAGCATCCAGGTTTTCGTAGGAATCGGGATAGCCGTCAACGTAAGGGAAATAAGTCTGATCGAAGAAGGTTGCTCCAATCGGCATCCTCGACAACATGCGTTTACCATCGTCGTCGTAGGTTTGATACGAACCATCTGGCATTTGTGTTGGCTGAAATGATTTGGGATAGAAAGCAGCGCCACCATTGGCCATTGTTATAGGACTCCAGTCAGAAGACTGATCGTTAAACGTCCGCCCGATATCGAGTACATCCACGCCAAACTGATCCAGAATAGCAATATCGGGTTGGGCGAGTTGCTGAACCACGTCATAGATCCACACAGGCAATTCGCTTCTATTTATATGTTTAAGCAAATTACTGTATGCAATAGCCGAAATTCCCGAACTTGGGGTGGCGCTTAAATCAATTGGAACCCGGTCCGGTTCCTTATGGCTAATTGCCGCTAAAATTCGTTCTCTTGAAGTTGTCATATCTTTTGTTTAAAGTTTAAGGTTGAATGTCTAAAGTTGTTCCAAGTTTCAAGTTCAAAATTCCAAGTTAACCTGGAACTTGAAATCTGAAACTTGAAACTTTTTTTATCCGCTTATGCCAATTAAAAACGATGCTGTAATCAGCACCGCCAATCCTAACCAAACTAATCCTTTGATTTTAAATTCAATCCCTTTCCACTCACCGCGGAAAAATCCCCAAATGGTGGCACAAACAATGGTCAGCGACATCAGGATTCCCCAAGCTACAAAAGTAAATTCGCCCATTTTGCTGGTTCCCATCCCGTAAAAAATATAGTTGATAAACCACAAAAAGCTAGCAAAAGCGCATAGGGTGTAATTGGTGATCAATGTTTTCGAATCACCTTTGTAATAATCGCCCAACGAATTATTTTTGATGCCGAGGTAGATACACCAAATCAAGGTCGAAAGCAACGACCCTGCGAAAAAGAGAACAAACACAGGGCATTTGGCAAACAATTCGGGAGTGCCTGCTTTAACGGTTTCTTCGGCAATCATTTTGCCCTGTTCAAAACCAAGCGACATGGACGAACCGGTGACGCCCACAAACAGTGCAGCAAAAAGTCCTTTGCGCAAATCGAAATCCGCATTGGCTTTTACTCCTTTCAATGTTTCGAGCTTGCGGCTTTTTAAAATACCGGCATAAGCGGTAATCCCGATGCCAATACACGAAATAATAATACCGGAAATGAGCAGGATGCCGCCGTTTCCTTCAAACATCTTGCTCATTCGTCCATCGATCATGGGTGGCAGAAGGGTTCCGATTACCATCATCAATCCCAGCGAAATACAGAAGCCCAGAGCAACACCTAAGTATCGCAACGACAATCCGAATGTCAGGTTTGCCAAACCATAAACTGCGCCCAGAATAAAAATAAGCCACAAGTTCCCCGATGGAATTGTCTTGTATATTTCCATAAAATTGGGAGCAACAATCAGGCAAATAATCAATGGGACAAAGAGATAGGCAAAAACACTAAAAGTTAACCACGAATTTTCCCATTTCCATTTGGTTACTTTATCAAACGGGATACTGAAGCTACCCGAGGAAAAAGCGCCAAGGGCAATAATCAAAATACCAAGCAAAACACTTGCGCTCATAAGTTTACTGGTTTAGATGATAGGTTTTTTTTTGTCATATTTTTGTACTCCGGTAAAATTGATTAGAATACTCTTACAAACTTACCTAATCGGAATAACTATATCTTGAACATTTCAGGCAAATAAGTGCACAAATACGACATATATCGATCCTATTATTTCTCAACTTTGAAAGCAACAAAATTAATCAACTCATTGCCAGACAACCAAAAGAAGTAGAATGACAAAATCAATGAAACACCATCATTGAAACTGGATTCATCCTAAACATCCAGAATAACATCTGATGATGGTCTGCAGGAACAAACCAAACAATTTCCTGTCAAGGGTTTGGCAGCCGTTTCATGATTGTATTCAACCGTTCCTGATATTAATTTGGTGCTGCAAGCCCCACACTCGCCAAACATACATCCAGCATCCAGGATGATTTCGTTTGATTCGGCAAATTCAAGAATGTTTTTGAATTCGTGGTCCCATTGAACTGTTCTGTTTGATCTTTGAAAGTGAACCTGCATAACTTTGCTTTTTTCATTGGGCAGTATGTAATCTTTATCGGTACCAAACGATTCAGTATATATCTGGCTTTTCCGGCCTTTCCATTCCGCTATTCCTTCAACAAGCTGTGCCGTCATTTTTTCGGGTCCACAAATATAAAAGCTGAAGTGATTGCCAGAAGGTAAAAGCGATTTCAATAACTGCATATCAAAGCGCTGACGATAATATTGCCATGACTTATTCGAATCCGCACCAAGGTTTGGATCGAGGCTGAAAAATACATGAACTTTTATTTTCGGGTTTTCTTCACACAATTGGTCAATCTCTTCTTTAAAACATAAACGGGTATTATCTTTTGCTGCCAGAATCAAATATGCCTCCTCCTTTGAAGTTTTCGCAACCGATTTTAGCATAGCCAAAATTGGGGTAATGCCAATCCCCGCAGCAATAAAAACACTTAGGCTCCTTTTTGCCGGTTTGTAGGTGAAGTTTCCTTTAGGGCCTCTGGCCTGCATAATGTCACCTGGTTTTAAGGAGCTGTGCAAAGCATTTGAAACATGCCCTCCTGATTCCCTCTTTACTGATATACGGTATTGATTTTCACTGTAGCTGTTAGAGATAGTATAGGAACGAAGTGCGTATTTGATTTGGTTACCATCAGATTTATCGGGGTCGAAACACAACTTTTTTTCACGAAAAGGAATTTTGAAGGTCAAATGCTGACCCGGTAGATATTTTAGAAGCGCTGGCTTTTCGGTACTGGATAAATATATTGATTTCACTTCCGGACTTTCATCAATGATTTTAGTAACCACTAATTTATGGTAAGTTTTCCCTTCTGTCAGTTTTTCGGTTTGTGTTTTTGCCCCATCATCAAAAAATCCAAACCATTTATCCATTGGAATCGTTGATTCGCCATAATTGCATTCGAACAGCCGGTGATGCAAATAGTGAAAGTACGAACCGAATGACAGATATTTAAATACTTTACCTTCGAAACCTGAATGGCTGGGAGCCGGAGTTAGGGCAGTGTGCTGTGAATTAAACAGAAAATGCAAAGGGTGCGAGGGCACAACGCAGTGGATTAACACCACACTAAAATACAGAATGTGTTCTACCGGGTGCATTGCCAATCCCGACCAGGGACCTGGATTGATATTATAATGATGGAGATAATGCACTCTGTCATACAATGGTTTCCAATGTATCAACCGGTGTATCAGGTAAAAATGAAACTCTCGCCAAAATGGGATGAGCAAAAATAGTAGAATAAAAAAAACAGGTTGCTCATTAAAATCAAGATAAGGGATCTTATTGTTGGCATACAACCAGAAGGTGAGCGCTTCGTAGGCAGTCCAAACGGGGACAGCGCTTGCACAAGCCCAGAATACATTGTCATAAACCTGATCGTTCCACAGAAAGGTTGCCCCGTTTGCATTTTGCCACCGGGGACTGTACTTTGCCTCTGTTCCCCGCGATTTAAACTTATACAAATACAAATGCCAGCCACCATACACGATCCAAACCAGAGCCATATTTCTGATAAATATGGTTAGAATCCACGATATTTTGAATGTCTTCATCTCCTCAACCGGCGGTTGTAGATAATAATAACTAAAAATGACGACCGCCAGATAGATCAGATTCCAGGAAACAATGTAGTTAAAAAGCCACCTAACGAAGCTTTTAAATTTGGGAGGCCAAATAAATATGGGAGCATAAACGACCGGATTATTGGGACGCCATTCGCCGCGGCTATCACGATAACCACCAATCGTGTTTTGGTTTGAATTTGTTCTTTCCATATGCTTATTGTTTGTATTAATTAAGATTATTTAAGAGGATTATGTTTCAACTTCTGATATTCTCTTTTAGAAAATGCATCATTTTCAGGTTTAATTCCCACAAGTCGGTAACCGGTTGATTGGTGAATGGAAGCGTTTGCATATATGGAGGAGGCCCAAATTCGACAGTGATACACAACGATTTCCGGCCTATTGCTTTTTGACAATCGACAATTCGTTGCCACCATTCTAAATGTTTTACTAAAGCGTATTCATTTTCAGGTGTAAACGGATTAGCTACCTGGGGCCCTTGTGCATTTCCTACCCGTGCGTGTATAAGATTGCTCCGCTTAACAGCCTCCTCAACAGTGTCCTCCTGTCCTTCGAGTAAACTCTCTGATACACAACACCAATGCGAGAAATCAGCAGCAATCCGAAGGTCAGGAAACCTATTAAAGAATTGTTTTGCAACCGAGGCTGAATACAAAAAACGCCCACGGTGCAACTCATGGACAATTGGCACCCCGGTTTCTTTTGAAACCCTGTCTATCATTTCAACAATCCGTGAGTTGACCTCAAAATCCAGGTAATCTTTACCAGTTTGGGAATTTATCAATACGGGGGAAAAACCTGCAATAAACTTCAGGTGGCTTTCGAGCTGATGAAGGTACTCCTGAAAAGTTCCGGTTATATTCATATTCTGCTGCCCAAGCAAGAGTAAATCATACTTTTTAAACAATCGATGAATGTTAAAAAAGTCGGTAGCTTGAGGAGGGATATTGTACTCAATACCATCGAACCCTGCATTTTTTACTTTGCTGAAAAATGTTTCTGCAGTTAGTTGTTCATTGCCCCAATGGGAGATAAAATAATGTATGTCCATATTATAAGCATTAAATTGTCTGTAAATAAAGCAGAATAGATGATTAATTATCGTGCTTTTTACTCCTGGCTCCGATTTGGGTTGAAGTGAAAAAGGATCCGACATTATATCATTTTTACTGACTACTTGTTATGCGGGCAATACATTTGTTAAAGGTTAGATTTGTCTGTAAATTTAGCTGAGATATTCATCATTATCTTTACCAATTCAGTCAATTAATTGCACTATTACGTGATTTTAATGTTGCCAGTTTTTATTAATTTTGAGCAATTTAGTTTTAATCTACTCATTTAAACGCCTATGTATTGTGAACAAATTAGCGAAACGCTTACCTTTCATCTCCGAAATACTGCATTTTTGAGCTTTAGTTCCGATTCTGGCTATCAGGATATCATCAGCCCCTTTACACGGATATACCTGATTACTGAAGGATGTGGTTCTTTAATTATTGGAAATCATAAAATACCCTTAGAAGCAGGAAATCTTTATTTGATTCCAAGTTTCACTCCATGTACTTATTTTTTTTCTGAAGGATTACACCACTATTATATTCATTTTAGTATCGATGCGCCAAACGGGCTAAGTCCATTCAATGTGTATGCATATACCAATAAAACCGCGGCAACAGAACTCGACAAAAACCTTTTTAATCGTTTGGTAGAAATCAATCCTGACTTACAAATTCCTCATCATCACCCGAATGTATATCAAACTAAATTGTGGCTGAATAAAAAGGTAACTTATACATCTGCCAGTCATTATCTGGAAACAACAGGAATTCTTAAACAACTGTTCTCCCGTTTTCTTGAACCCTGTCAAAGCCAGATTATAACAAGTATATTGAAATACAACATTCAGCCTATACTACTCCATATCCAAAATAATCTGGGACGCGACATTTGCGTTAACGAGCTTGCTGACATGGCATGCTTCTCGAAAGACCACTTTTCAAGGGTATTTAAATCAATTACCGGAATGGCTCCCTGCGATTACATTATCAGGAAACGGATTGAAAGAGCTCAATTTCTGCTACTCACTACCGACATGGGACAAAAAAAAATCATTGAAGAAACCGGATTCAGGAGTGCATCCTACTTTTCGCGTATCTTCAAAAAAATCACCTCTTATACCCCAGAGAAATACCGGAAACAA
>JBBRGI010000002.1:0-29304 GCA_038240855.1 Bacteroidales bacterium
CAACTGATCCGGCATTTCGGGGATGAATACCGCAATTACAGGAAGCAGACCAATGCCATTTTTCCACGTAAAGATCAATTGAATTTCTCGCTGATATTTTACCGTGCAAAAAATGCCGGTAAAGCTCGATAAACCATTTAAATTAAGCTTTTCATTAGGTAATGTTTGGATCGACAGGTATTATTCATTGTAGTTCTGGTTTAAAAAGCTTTCCCTACGCCAATACCTATGCCACTTAATCCAATAAATGAACGGAATATTAATCCTTTACCATTCAGCATTTGATATCTGTAGCCCAGATTTACAATTGGGAAAAAAGGTGATATTTCCTTGTTCGACATCTTACTAAAAGAAGTGAATCTCATACCCAAATCAGTCTCAAAATAATTATTACCTGACCCTATCAAGAGATTAAAGCATAATGGCATAGAATATCCGTAATACGATTTTGATATAGTTGTAAAATACCATCCTCCAACACCCACACTGCCCAGCATTTTGAAATGATCGTTAAGAAAAATAGCTCTTTCATAATTAACAGAATACATGCCAATATACACTAATGATGAGCCGTCCAGAAAAATCGAATTTTTTGTATGCTTAATGGTATCCCGTCCACTGGTAGGTGCGCTGCTTAATAATATTATAAAGAAACTGATTAATAACCAACTAAGTATTTGAAACCTCTTTTTTTTACGGACTTCCATCTTTATTTAAAACTGATATTACTTGTAGTTATTATTTAATTATAATTTATGAATTAAACCAAAAGGGGGAAACTGTGCTTTCCCCCTTTTTCAAAAATTTTCGATTGAAAATTTTATTTTGGCTCCCCGCTTGCAGGACCTTCTTTTGATATTGAATCGCGCATGGCAGTATCGGCCATTATATTCTTGTATTTCATATAATCCATAATTCCCAGGTTGCCTGAACGGAAAGCTTCGGCGATAGCCAAAGGTATCTGAGCTTCGGCTTCGATTACCTTTGCGGTCATTTCCTGGGCTTTTGCTTTCATCTCCTGCTCAAGTGCCACAGCCATTGCACGACGTTCCTCTGCACGTGCCTGGGCAATGTTTTTATCGGCCTGTGCCTGGTCCATCTGCAGATAAGCGCCGATATTCTTTCCGATATCAATATCGGCAATGTCGATCGAGAGTATTTCGAAGGCAGTCCCGGCATCAAGCCCTTTCTGTAAAACTACTTTCGAGATCGAATCGGGATTTTCGAGAACCAGTTTGTGCGAATGTGAAGAACCAATGGAGGACACGATCCCTTCACCAACCCGGGCAAGCACAGTCTCTTCGCCGGCACCACCCACCAATTGTTTAATGTTGGCTCTTACCGTTACACGGGCTTTGCAAATAAGCTGAATTCCGTCTTTGGCAACCGCTGAAACGGGGGGAGTGTCAATCACTTTTGGATTGACAGACATCCTTACAGCCTGAAGAACGTCGCGTCCTGCGAGGTCGATAGCGGTTGCCATTTTGAATGTCAGCGGGATATTTGCCTTCTCAGCCGATACAAGCGCATGTACAACATTTTCGACATGTCCGCCGGCAAGAAAGTGCGCCTCGAGTTCATCACGCTTAATTCCTTCGAGTCCTGCCTTATGAGCTTCAATCATTGCCCTTGCAATAACCCCTGGCGGCACTTTTCTGAACCGCATCAAAAACAATTGAGTCAGCGAAATCTGAACTCCAGAAACAAGGGCAGAGAACCAAAGCCCGATCGGGATAAAATAGAGAAAAAGAATCAGACCGACCACAATCGCAATTGCAATACCAATAGTACTTGTTGGATCCATAATCATAATTATTAGTGTATTTGTTTGACAATTAATTTGTTATCTTGTAATGAGACGATCTCTACAACCGATCCGTCATCAATAAATTCTCCCTGTGACTTACCCTCCACGATGTGATGATTAATCTCAACCTTTCCGATCGGAGCCAGACGGCTAACTGCTAATCCCTGGTCGCCAACCTTAAAACGCTCTTTTCCCAGGACATCAACCACACTGGTTATTTTTGTATCGAGCTGCATTTTTTTTCCAGGTTTGCTTTTCAGGAACTTTAAAAAAACAACCGGAATAATCGTGATCACAACTAATCCGGTTACGATTCCGGCCAGCGTTCCGTAATGAGTAAAAGCGAGATAAATACTGTACGCGAGCAACGCAATCCCACCAACTCCCGCAACAGTGAATCCCGGGATTACCGCAAACTCTAACAATAGAAGAACAATTCCTAAAATGATTAAAAGAAGAATAATAAGTATGGTCATGAAATAAATTATTTAATTACAGCCTTGAGATCACGTGCTGCGAGAGCTCTTCGCATGGGAAGCAAATATGGTTTTGAACCTTTTTTTACATCACATTTACCCTTATAATGAATGATATAAGTACATTGTGTAGCCTGAATTGTATCGAGATTGCAGATTTCAATCAATGATTCTATAACGTAATCAAAGGTATGATAATCATCGTTATGTAGTACCAATGTATGATCATGAATTTTATCACTATCCGTGGGCGAAATCTGATCTTTTTGCTTCTCAATACTCATTGAATTCAATATTATTTTTTAACTGTCTTTATGGACGCCTGTTTTTTTACAACACTGGCAATAGGTATACGATCTCCATTTTTGAATGCAACAAGGAATGCTCCTTTTGCTCCTTCCATAATCAATTGATTTTTTAGCAGGGATGCATCCTTATAATCGGTAAGTTCTCCAATGGTATATATCTCATATTTTTTTGCATCCGTGTATTTATCAATTTTTCTGAATTTCGATAATTTGGCATACATGCTTTTAAAAGAGGGAGTAAGTTTCCCGTTTAAAAACGATCCGATCTGCACCTTAAATACGATATTATCCTGATCCGGTAACTGATTGTCTTGCTTTATCTCCTGATCCTCAGTTTCGGGTGTAATGATATTGTTTTCTATTACAGGCACTTCAGCGGGTATAATCGCAGCCATTTTCGCTTCAGCCAGCATTCGTTCGTTCCTCATTTTCTCTTTTTCGGCCACGAGGTTAATAAAATTTTGCAGTGCTTCAGGACCGGCTTTCTCCCAATAGGCTGATTCTTTTACTCTTGCCTGCTCAAAATGTTTTTCACGGTCGCGAAGATACTGATAGGACTGTTGCTCAGCTTCGATGATTCTTTGTACAAGGCCGATTCTGGTGGTTACATCATGGGTTTCCTGATGAGCTTTCCTTAACAGATCAGTATTTTTGACAATTGAATCGTTTTTACCGGTTGCTATCCATGCTTTGGCAAAAAGTATTTTTGCCGCTTCACTTCTGAAATCATTAATGCTGTGATAAGTAAGCTGACTGTTGACCTGGAAGTTAAACCATTCTGATTTGAGTGAATCGGGAATAGGAAAATTCTTTTCATCCGGTTTTGCCACCGGTACTTTAACGGTGTCGACAAAGATAGTTACCTCATCTTCTTTCTTTACTTTAAACGGGTTGATCCGCTTCAAACACATATCCAGATATTTGTCGTATTCAAGTTCCTGACGTTCATGTTTGCTTCCGCGATACCTTTTATAAAAATCGTAAGCTTCAGACCAGTTTTCCAGTGCATGAAAGTAATTGGCAAGATAAAAATTGGCGTTTGAGGGCGTCTTATCAACCACCGCATTTAACAACGACTCCTTGGTTGCTGTTTCATAACAATTGTTTTTTAGCAACGAAACTCCGTAATAGTAATTGTACATTGCATTCCCCGGAGCTTTGTTAATAAGCTGGGTGAAAATGGGCAATGCTTTTTCGTAATTCTTTTCTTTAAAATACTCGACAGCCAGTGTTTCATTCCCGACTATTTCCTGAGAAACCGAAAGCTTTGGAAACCATAAAATCGAACAAAAAGTAAGGATTATGTATATGTTTTTCAAATAAACGCGCATGACTTTTTCTTGGTAAAAATTAATGTGTTAAAAATATACATTCTAGCTCAGAAAAGGTGCATTTGATCTAATATTATCAGTTTTTTCACACTAAATTTCCGGCTCAATTCCCTTAATGTTCTTATATTTGTGTATTAATGTTAAATAATGACAATTAAAAATCAATTTAAAAATCTATAATCATATGAAACAGTTAATTGAAGGTATGGCAGCCCCTGAATTTGCAGGAATCAATCAAAATGGAGAAACAATTTCGCTTTCAGGATTCAAAGGCAAGAAGTTAATTCTGTATTTTTACCCCAAAGATGACACGCCCGGCTGTACGGCTGAAGCCTGTAATTTGAATGATAACTATGATTTCTGGATTTCAAAGGGTTACGAGGTTGTAGGCATCAGTCCCGATAATGAAGTATCGCATGCAAAATTTGCAAAAAAGTACGGACTGAAGTTTAACCTGGTCGCTGACCCAACGAAAACTATCGTTCAGGATTATGGTGTCTGGGGTGAAAAAACAAACTACGGAAAAGTTTACATGGGGGTGATGCGTACGACATTTGTGATCGATGAAAACGGGATCATCGAAAAAATATTTAAAAAAGTGGATACAAAGGAACACACCAGTCAGATTGCAAACGATTTATTAATTAAATAATTACACATAATTTTAACATGGCAAAGGAAGATACGCAGAAAATCAACAACGAAAAGCTGAAAGCCCTGCAGCTTACAATGGAAAAGATAGAAAAGAGTTATGGCAAAGGCTCAATTATGCGAATGGGCGATAAACCTGTTGATGATGTACAGGCTATTCATTCCGGTTCAATCGCTTTGGACATGGCCATGGGAATTGGTGGTTACCCGAAAGGCCGGGTAATTGAAATATTTGGTCCGGAATCGTCGGGTAAAACTACACTTGCCATACATGCTATTGCAGAAGCGCAAAAAGTTGGAGGTATTGCCGCTTTTATTGATGCTGAGCATGCCTTCGATCCTACTTATGCGCAGAAATTAGGTGTCGATATCAACGAACTGCTTATTTCGCAACCGGACAACGGTGAACAGGCACTCGAGATCGCCGATAGCCTGATCCGTTCCGGTGCTATCGACATCATCGTGATCGATTCTGTGGCTGCGTTAACCCCAAAGGCCGAAATTGAAGGTGAGATGGGAGACTCGAAAATGGGTTTACAAGCCAGGCTGATGTCGCAGGCATTACGGAAACTTACCGGAAGTATCAGCAAGACAAAAACATGCGTAATCTTTATCAACCAGTTACGGGATAAAATAGGGGTGATGTTTGGGAATCCTGAAACCACAACGGGTGGTAATGCCCTTAAATTTTATGCCTCTGTCCGTTTGGATATCCGGAAGATCGGCCAGTTAAAAGACGGTGATGACGTTCATGGCAACCATACCCGTGTTAAGGTTGTTAAGAACAAGGTTGCACCTCCTTTTCGTAAAGCTGAATTTGACATCCTTTTCGGTGAAGGAATTTCAAGAATTGGTGAGATAATCGACCTCGGAGTTGAAATTAACCTGATTAAGAAGGCCGGATCGTGGTTTAGTTATGGAGAAACGAAGCTGGGCCAGGGACGCGAAGGTGTAAAATCACTGTTAAAAGACAACCCTGAATTAATGGAAGAGCTTGAAGGTAAGATATATGCGAATTATACGCCCTCGCTGGAAAAATAAATAATTGTAAAATAGTTAATAAATCTGAACCGGAGATTTTACGGTTCAGATTTTTTTTGGACTTTTGTGCGATGAGTTGGATGACCAATTATTAAAGAATCCCTATGAAAATATTGAAATTTGGAGGGACTTCGGTCGGATCGGTTGAAAATGTAAGGAGAATTGGCGAAATTGTTTTAAATCAACAGGATCAAATTGTTGTTGTAGTTTCTGCTTTGGGTGGAGTCACGGATAATCTTCTTACAGTTGCCCAAAAAGCTGCCTTGGGAGCCAGAATCGACGGGGAGATGATGGCCATCCGCAAACGTCATGAAGAGATGATCGATGGTTTGTTCAATGAACACGATGGCATTGACACAATTAATGCCATGCATCCGCTGTTTGACGAACTCGAAAAGATCATTCAAGGGGTTTCTCTGATTGGAGAACTTACCCCAAAAACCCTTGATAAAATTCTTGGATTCGGCGAACGGTTATCGTCCATTCTGATTAGCCGGTATCTGAATGTTCAATTAATCGACAGTACCTTGGTAATACGAACGGATCGTAACTTCGGAAAAGCGAATGTCGATTTTGAGCTTACCTACAAATTAATTTCAGAGGCATGTTCAACAATTAAACAATTTGCAGTTGCTCCCGGGTTTATTTCTTCAGCATCCGACGGATCGATGACCACACTGGGACGCGGAGGTTCCGATTACACCGCTGCGTTATTTGCCGCTGCCGTTCATGCCGGCCAGCTTGAAATCTGGACCGATGTCGATGGTTTTATGACTGCTGATCCACGCGTGATCAGTAAGGCATATACCATTCCGATGCTTACCTATTCTGAGGCAATGGAACTTTCGCACTTTGGGGCCAAGGTGATCTATCCGCCAACCATACTGCCGGTTTATCAGAAAAATATTCCGATACACATTAAAAATACAATGAATCCCCTGGGTGACGGAACACTGATCTGTCAGTCGCAAACCAATGGGAAAGATCATCCTATCAAAGGGATATCTTCCATTTCAGGAATCACGCTGTTTACAATCCAGGGTTTGGGTATGGTTGGAGTTACCGGTATTTCAATGCGGCTATTCGGTGCCCTCGCCAAACACGAAATAAATGTAATACTTATCTCACAGGCTTCGTCCGAAAATTCAATCAGTTTTGCAATCGACTCACATTTTGCTGATATTGCCGGCGAGGCGATTTCGTATGAATTTGAGCGCGAGATAGCCTCCGGACGTATCAGTAAGCTCTTATGCGAGAAGGAACTTTCGATCGTTGCAATTGTGGGGGAGAATATGAAACATTCTGCCGGAATCGCCGGAAAACTGTTTCACACGATTGGGAAAAACGGAATAAATGTAGTTGCCATTGCCCAGGGTGCTTCAGAGCAAAATATCTCATGGGTTGTTAAAAACTCAGATTTAAGGAAAACCCTCAACGTTGTGCATGAGGCCTTTTTTCTTTCACCTTATGTTGAACTGAATATTTTTCTCGTCGGGGTCGGTACTGTAGGCCGGGATTTAATAGAACAGATCAGCCGGCAACAGGAAAAGTTAAAGAAAGAGCATCGTTTGAAGTTAAAAATTACTGGCGTTGCCAATTCACGTAAGATGATTTTCGATCGTGAAGGAATTGATGTCACCACTCTCAAAGATAGAATTGATCAATCTGACGAAAAATCGGATATGAGCCAGTTTTGCCAGACAATGGTTCACATGAACATGTTTAACTCTGTTTTTGTTGATTGTACGGCCAATGCAAAAATTGCTGAACATTACCTTTTTGTGCTCGAAAATTTTATATCTGTGGTTGCCGCTAATAAGGTCGCTGCATCATCCGATTATAGCCGCTACCGCGCACTCAAGGAGATGGCAGCTAAACATGGGGTTAAATTTCTCTTCGAAACCAATGTGGGAGCAGGTCTCCCGCTTATCTCAACAATCAATGATTTAATGCGTTCCGGCGACCGGATCGTACGTATTGAAGCTGTGTTATCCGGTACCTTAAATTTTATTTTCAACACGCTGAGTAAAGATATCCCTTTTAGCCAGGCAGTCAGAATGGCTAAGGAGCGTGGTTATGCTGAACCTGATCCGCGGATCGATCTTAGCGGAATCGATGTGATCCGTAAACTGGTGATACTTGCGCGTGAATCGGGTTATAAGATTGAAAAGGAAGAGGTGGTAAATACTCAGTTTATCCCTTCAGGGTATTTTGAATCCACGATTGAGGAATTTTGGAATACCATCAGCGGAATGGATGAAGAGTTTGAAAAACAACGGGTTATTCTCGAAGCAGGCAAACAGAAATGGCGGTTTGTCGGGGTAATGAATGAGGGGAAAGCCTCAGTCTCACTCCAGGTCGTCGATCCCGGTCACCCGTTTTATGATCTCGAAGGAAGCAACAACATTGTTCTGTTAACCAGTGAACGATATAACGAATATCCGATGTTGATCAAAGGGTATGGCGCCGGTGCAGCGGTTACTGCCGCCGGTGTTTTTGCCGACCTGATAAAAGTTTCAAATATATGAAATATTTAATTATTCTTGGTGATGGGATGTCGGATCAACCTGAAATTGAACATGGCGGGCTGACACCATTAACAACGGCAAACATACCAAATATTGATTTGCTGGCAGAAAAAGGAAGATCGGGACTTTTAAAAACAATTCCTGACAACCTCCATCCCGGAAGCGAAGTGGCGAATCTGGCTGTCCTGGGCTACGATGTTGAAGCGGTTTTTGAAGGTCGTGGTGTTATCGAGGCTGCCAGTATGGGTGTTCAGCTTGATGCCGGTGATCTGGCATTGCGTTGCAATCTTATATGCATTTCACACGATAAAATCAAGAATCATTCAGCAGGTCATATTTCGACGAATGAGTCCATTGAATTGATTAAGTATTTGAATGAAGAGCTTGGCAATGAAGATATAAAATTCTATCCCGGGGTATCCTACCGTCATCTGCTGGTAATCAGGGGAGGAAATAAATCTGTAAATTGTGTGCCACCTCACGATGTAATGGGAACCATAGTGGCTGATGTACTACCTTCAGCAATCAATGAATCGGGCGATAACACTGCCATGCTATTGCTTGACCTGATTCTGAAATCTCAGAAACTTCTCAAGTGTCATCCAGTCAATCTGAGGCGGAAGTCCGAAGGAAAAGATATGGCCAATTCAATATGGCCCTGGTCGCCCGGTTATAAACCCGCGATGAAGACATTGAAAGAAATGTTCGGCATCGAACGCGGAGCGGTGATCTCTGCAGTCGATCTTATCCAGGGCATAGGGGTATATGCCGGGTTGGATGTGATTAAAGTAGAGGGGGCGACAGGCCTTTATGATACAAATTATGAAGGTAAAGCTGCCGCTGCTCTTGAGGCATTGAGAACACACGACTTCGTTTACCTGCACATCGAGGCGAGCGATGAGGCGGGTCATGAAGGAGATTACGACCTAAAGGTTAAGACTATAGAATATCTTGATAATCGCATTGTCCGATACCTTATTGAGGAGACTGCTAAATTTGAAGAACCTGTGGCTATTGCTGTTCTTCCTGATCATCCCACTCCATGGAAATTAAAAACCCATACCAGGGAGGCGGTTCCCTTCCTGATTTATTATCCCGGAATTCAGCCTGATGAAGTTATGAACTATGATGAACTATCTGCAAAAAAAGGTGATTACGGCACATTGGAAAGCCATCAGTTTATGCAGGAATTATTACGAAGCGGAAAGAGTTAACTACAAAGATGAAATATTACAGTACCAACCATAAAACGCCGGATGTTAGCCTTGAAACGGCTGTAACTCACGGATTAGCTGCTGATCGTGGTTTGTTTATGCCCGAAAAAACCGATCTGTTGCCGGCATCTTTTTTCAATGAAATCGGATCAATGACTTTTCAGGAAATCTCCTGGATAGTTGCTAAAAATTTCTTCGGCGATGATATTCCCGATCCCATTCTAAAAAAGATCGTCTTCGACACACTGAGTTTTGATACCCCGCTAGTACAGGTGAAAGAGAACATTTATTCTCTCGAGCTTTTTCATGGACCTACCTCTGCCTTTAAAGATGTGGGAGCCAGGTTTATGGCGCGACTATTAGCCCATTTCACGGGTAAAGAGAAAAATATGGTACATGTGTTGGTAGCCACTTCGGGTGATACCGGAAGTGCCGTAGCTAATGGATTTTTGGGTATTCCCGGGATCAGAGTTCACGTCCTGTATCCCAAAGGAAAGGTGAGCGAAATTCAGGAGAAACAGTTTACCACCCTGGGACAGAACATTACAGCGCTCGAGATTGATGGTACCTTTGACGATTGCCAGGCTTTGGTGAAGTCTGCTTTTATGGATGCAGCGCTCAGGGAGAAAATTACGATCACTTCGGCAAATTCGATCAACGTTGCAAGGTTCCTGCCGCAGGCATTTTATTATTTCAATGCCTGGGCGAAGCTGGAAGATAAATCGCGCAAAGTTGTCTTTTCGGTCCCGAGCGGGAATTTCGGTAACCTTACTGCCGGACTATTTGCCAAAAGGATGGGATTGCCTGTTCATAAATTTATTGCGGCAAATAACCGCAATGATATCGTTTATAACTATCTCAAAACCGGTATATACGAATCACGCCCCTCGGTTTCAACAATTGCAAACGCCATGGATGTGGGTGATCCCAGCAATTTTGCACGAATTCTGGATTTATATCAGAATAATCACACCTCCATTATAGAAGATATTGTCGGTACGACCTACTCTGACGATCAGATCAGGGAGACAATACGTACTGTGTATAAAACAACTGATTACCTGTTGGATCCGCATGGCGCTTTGGGATATCAGGCACTTATTGAATTATTAAATGAAGATGAAACAGGAATTTTCCTTGAGACAGCACATCCTGCCAAATTTACTGAAACAGTTGAAGCGGTAGTGGGAGAAGGCAATGTTCCGATGCCTGAGCAATTGCTACATTTCATGAAAGGGAAGAAACTGAGCCTTGAATTTTCTTCAGCGTACGATCCGTTCAGAAACTATCTGGAAGGATTGGAAATTGGATTATAAATAATCAGGAAGATTTGGGATTGAATAATTTCATAAATATTTTAAAATCAGAACGTTAAATGGTTTTATTAATATTGATTAAATCGATGAATTTTTAATTTTTAATGATTTTAGAATATTTAACACTTATAATGACAAAAAAGTACGTATATTAACGCAACCATTAGTCTGGTACTGTTGTCTTTTTTACAGAACTTTAAAATTTTAAAACTATGAAGAAGAAAATAGGATTTTATACGCTGCTTGTTACGGCTGTTATTGTGTTAGGTACAATTTTTACGTCATGTCTGGAGGACAACTATTGCTGCGATCATGATGCAATGGTTTCATTCGGGGTAATTGACAAAAATGGTACCGGAACCAACGATTATGTGATTCATCTCGATTCAGGAGATGATGTAGTGCCACAGGAGTCATCTGTGCCATCGTTCGAAACTACGGATAACCAGAGAGTTTTGGTAAACTTCAGTCCTTTGAGCGATGAAGACCTTACTGATTCGACCTTGACCTATTTGTCAAGGATTAATGCACTTAGAAATATTCTTTTTAAAGGCATTAAGAAATATACGGAGGTTGCAGATGACAGCATGGGGCATGACCCGATTATTATCAGGGACGCCTGGATTTCAAAAACCGGCGGAATTCTGAATATCGATCTGAAATACTACACTCAGGGTTCAATTCACTACATTAATCTGATTGACAATGGTGAGGCCAACGGCATTAATAATCCGTATGTCCTCGAATTGCGTCATAATGCACGTGGTGACAGCAAAGATTATCCTGCTGTAGGTTATGTCAGTTTTAAACTCGATTATCTGAAGCTTGCCGGCAAAAACGAAACTAAATTCGTTATTCGGTATACCGATTACGAAGGCCGAAGAATCGATATACCAAAAACTTACAAATACTGATCGGGTGAATCGGGTCTCATTCAACAAAGAACCTGCGGATAGTATATTCGCAGGTATTTTTGTTGCATTGTCTATATAGACCATATTTAATTATTTTTTCCTGTAATCGCTCAACTTAGGAATCAATTAATCTTTTCACTTATTACTTTTTCCTTTCTTCATTCTTTTAAGATCATTGTTCTTAGCCCTGGCTGCACCGATATCTGCCTTTCCACCTGCGGGATTCAGTTCGGCGAGTACAGAGGCAAGGCGGGTACGTGCCGTTTTGCTGGTGGCATTATCCTCAGCTTCAGCTACCGGCTTTTCAATAAAAGGTGCATCACTCATATCAAATAGTTCGCCACTTTCGTTCATCTTCCATCCAGCTTCCCGAACGAACCATTTCGCTCCCAGTTGTACGTATGCCCAATCGCGGGGCTTACCTGCTTCTCCCCGAAGTTGCGGGGCGATGCTGCGGCTGTCATATTTGAAGCCTGCAGGCGGTTGTACACCGGCGAGATCGAGAAAGGTTGCATGTATGTCGGTGAAGTTAACAATGTCATTGTTGATTTTGCCGGCAGGTACTACACCCGGCCAGCTCGCTATGAGTGGAACACGTGAGCCGCCTTCGAGCATCGAGGCTTTTTTGCCATTGATCATGCGTCCTTCAATGGTGGAAGGGAATGTCAGTGCCGTGCCATTATCACCGGAAAACATGATAAGCGTTTTTTCGCGCAGTCCCAGCTTCTCCAACTCCGCGACGATCGCCCCTATTTGCTTGTCCATATAAGCAATGTTGTCGTCGTAGCGCTCAGCGCCGTCCTGAGCGCCCTTAGGCGAGTCAGGAGTATGTTGGATGGGGCCATGTACATGGTGCATAGAGTAATATAAAAAGAATGGCTGATCCTTATGCCGCCGGATAAAGTCGACGGTAAACTCATGGACTACATCACCAGCATAGGTTCCCTCAGGTACTGTAACCTCCTGACGGTTTCTCTGGTGCGTCGTCTGCCAATACCAGCCTCCGGCCGTCGGGTCGGTGGTGTATTCATCGAATCCCCAATCATTTGGGGTCTCGCCGACCTGTCGCCACTTTCCTGCCATACCGGTGGCATAGCCGCCCTTTTTCAGCATTTTCGCCATTGGTTGTTCGTCCGCCGATATAGCGCCTGGCCCGCCTGGCCGCCATGATTGGTTGGTGATGCCGCCGGTACGAAAAGCATAGCGTCCTGTCATTAGCGCACACCGTGATGGTCCGCTTAATGGCGCTGCATAACAGGTTTGGAAACGAATTCCTGTTGCGGCAAGCTTATCTATCTGCGGAGTCTTACGAAGATCCGATCCATAGCAACTAACACCGTCAAGACCCAGGTCATCGGCCAGGATGAAAATAATATTGGGTTTCGATGTGGTAGGTTTTGGCGCATCTGCTGCATAAATGATCTCAATAGGTGCCAGCATGGCTGCGAAAAGGGATAATGAGATTTGATTTTTCATGATGATTAATCCTGGTATATTACAAATATATTAAATGCTTGAATTGTATTATAAAGTATTTTGATCTCATTTGAATATTGAATAAACCCCGAAAGATTTTTATTGTTATCGTTCTTTGGCATATTTTACGCCTTAAAGGTAGGATTAATTTCCTGCAACTTGAACGGTTTGTACAACGATTATTAGGTTAGAATAAAACATACCATAGGATTTTTTATTACATTTGCAGGGATTTTTTAATACTATGATCAAAAGAACAGCAGCATTAGGTTTTATGATGTTAGCCAATATTATTTTGTTGGCGCATGCTGTTATACCCCATCATCATCATAAAGACGATATATGTATTGTAAACTCCCTTTATCAGCAAGAGAAGGAACATCACAATCACTTCGATGCGAAAGATGACTGTAAACACGATGGGGATAGTGATTATCAGATTTGTGTCTTAAAAAACCAGGCAGTTGCTGTTCCGCAGAAATCAATAAAACAAGTTAATAATTCGCCGAACAACAACGATTCATACCCCCGGTATCAAGCTATTCAGACGGATCTAAGATCCGAAATTCATTTGTCGGTCCATCCGGTTGTTACTCAAAACTATGCTCCGGAAATACATTTTTCATCTGTAAACAGTAGTTTAAGTTTACGGGCACCTCCTGTTGTTTAAATTTTAAATGGTAACAGAATGTCGGTGATAAGTAATTATCGCCTGTGAGGCATCATTCTGTCAATCTGCAATTTTAAAAATTTAAACACTATTCAAATTGAAAAACAACGTATTTTTAGTTGCTCTTCTTGCTGTTGTCATGGCAAGTTGCAATCAACCTCATGAAACTACTCATGATGAACAGGAAGAACCAAAGTTACAATTTACAGCTTATAGTTCTAATTATGAGCTGTTTGCAGAAGCTGATCCTTTTGTCAAAGGAAAAATATCAAATGTTTTATCACATTTCACTAATCTGCCTGATTTTTCGGCCGTAGATTCCGGAAGTATTACACTGCACTTAATCATCGCGGGTAACCGGGTTAGCCAGACACTTGTGAAACCTACACGCAGAGGAATTTATAGCTTTGATATCCAACCTGAAATTCCGGGCAAGGGAACTCTTGAATATCATATAACTACCGACAAGGGTGATATTATGCTTGCAGTACCCGATATTATGGTATATGCAACTGAAGTAGAGGCCGACGAAGCAGCGGAGAAAATTCAAACACCCAAAACCAATACTTCAGTTTTCTCGAAAGAACAATCCTGGAAAATCGATTTCGCCACTCATAATCCCACCAGAGAGCCCTTCGGTCAGGTTATAAAAACTACGGCTCAAATTCAGTCAGCACAGGGCGATGAAATATTGGTTACGGCCAAAGCCAACGGAATAATATCATTCGAGGGTAACAACATTATTGAAGGCAAAAGCGTAGCAAGTGGTCAGACTTTATTTTCAATTTCGGGAAAGGGTTTTGCCGACAATAATACATCTGTAAGATTTGCCGAGTCCCGGAATAATTTTGAAAAAGCAAAAGCCGATTACGCGAGGGCTAAAGAATTGGCGAAAGACCGGATTGTATCCGAAAAGGAGTTGTTGCAGACGAAGAATCAGTACGAGAATGCAAAAATTATTTTTGATAATCTCAATATCAACTTTGGTGCCTCCGGGCAGCGTGTGTCAAGCCCGATGTCGGGTTTTATAAAACAATTATTTGGCAAGAACGGGCAATATGTCGAAGCAGGTCAGCCTGTTTTGATGGTTTCACAAAATAAAAGCCTCCTGCTTCATGCAGATATTCAACAGCGATATGCAACCGTTTTGGGAGCAGTTTCGACAGCAAATATCCGCACTCTAAACGACCAAAAAACACATACACTCGAAGAATTAAACGGAAAAGTCCTGTCATACGGACGCTCGGCAAACAGCGATAATTACATGCTTCCTATGAATATCCAAATAGACAATATTGGCGGTTTTGTACCGGGAGGTTTTGTGGAATTATACCTCAAAACAATAACAAACTCCGAGGCTTTAACATTACCGAACCCTGCGCTGATTGAAGAACAAGGGAATTTTTACGTGTTTGTTCAGGTAACCCCCGAATTATTTGAAAAGCGTGAAATTAAGATCGGGGCAACCGATGGTATAAAAACCGAAATTGTCGGGGGTATATCGGAACGAGACCGGATTGTTACCAAAGGGGCAATATTGGTTAAGCTTGCTCAATCTTCAGGCACATTGGATGCTCACTCCGGCCATGTTCATTAAATCAGGGAAATCATGATAAATAAAATTATAAAATTCTCCCTGAGCAACAAGTATTTCATTTTACTGTGTTCAGTATTATTAGTGGTTTTCGGGATAAGAACTGCCAGTAATATGGATGTTGATGTATTTCCTGACCTTACCGCTCCAACGGTAGTGGTTATGACAGATGCTCATGGAATGGCTTCCGAGGAGGTAGAGCGAATGGTCACTTTTCCTATCGAAACTGCTGTAAATGGGGCTACCGATGTTCGACGGGTGCGTTCCTCATCATCACAAGGTTATTCATTTGTATGGATAGAATTTGACTGGGGAACCGATATTTTCAAAGCCCGGCAGATTGTAAGCGAAAAGCTTGTCGGAATTGCAGCGAATATGCCACTGGGTGTTGGTCAGCCGGTCCTTGCCCCGCAATCGAGCGTCATGGGCGAAATTTTTTTTATTGGTATTCAGGCCGATAGCACCTCCATGATGGAACTCAGGACCATTGCCGATTGGAACGTGAAGCCGCTGTTGCTCGCAACGGGAGGAGTATCGCAGGTTACCATCATTGGCGGAGACTACAAACAATATCAGGTTCTGGCCAATCCGCAGAGGATGAAATATTTCAATGTTTCGATGGCTGAACTGGCAACTGTTTGCAGCGGTATTAGCCAAAATTCGACTGGAGGTACGGTAAGGCAATATGGGAATGAGTATGTGGTTCGCGGCATTGCCCGCACGTCGGATATGGAAGCACTGGGCAATTCTTATATTAAATCGGTGAATGGAAAACCCATAAGATTGAACGATGTTACCGAGGTTAAAATTGGGAGTGCGGTCAAAATGGGACACGCATCTGAGAATGCAAAACCTGCCATTATTATTTCAGTATCAAAACAACCAAGTACCAATACGCTTGATGTTACCCAACGTATCGAAAAGAACCTTCAAACCTTGCAAAAAACACTCCCACGTGATGTTAAACTGGATACCAAAATATTCCGTCAGGCCGATTTTATCGAAACGTCGGTCAATAATGTCCGGAATGCCTTAATCGAAGGCAGTATTTTTGTGATTATCATCCTGTTTATTTTTCTGGGCAGTTTCCGCACCACGCTTATTTCACTGCTTGCAATTCCTCTTTCACTGCTGGGTGCAATCCTGGTAATGAAATTTCTTGGTTTGAATATCAATACAATGAGCCTTGGAGGTATGGCTATCGCTATTGGGGCACTGGTTGATGATGCAATTATTGATGTGGAAAATGTATATAAACGACTCAGGCAAAACAGGCAAAAACCATCTGATCAACGACAATCATCATTTACAGTCGTTTATGAAGCATCAAAAGAGATAAGAGCTTCGATACTTAATGCCACGCTTATTATCATTGTGGCTTTTATTCCTCTGTTTTTTCTTTCCGGCATGGAAGGAAGGATGTTGAAGCCATTAGGTATTGCCTTTGTCGTATCGCTCTTTATGTCGCTAATCGTTGCCATGACCCTTACGCCATTGCTGGCAAAAATGTTATTGACAAATGACAGGTATCTTGAAAAAAATCAAAAGGAAAAGTGGCTGATTCGTAAACTCTCTTTCAACTATGAAAAATCGCTTGTCTGGTCCCTGAAACACAAAAAAACGATCGTATTATTTACCGCTGCATTATTCGTGATTTCAGTGGCCGCATTGTTTTCAATGGGACGAAGTTTCCTGCCCGAATTTAATGAAGGGGCCTTAACACTTTCGGTGATTACCAGGCCCGGGACCTCACTCGAGGAGAGCAATATACTGGGAAACCTTGTTGAAACAGAATTATTGTCGATTCCCGAGATATCGGGTTCCGCGCGGAGAACTGGACGTGGTGAGCTGGATGAACATTCCCAAACGACCAATAGCGCCGAGATAGATGTGAATTTTAAACTGAAAGAACGCAGTAACGAGGAGTTCCTGGCAGATGTGAGGTCTAAGCTGGCAGGTGTTCCGGGCATCGCTGCAACCGTAGGCCAACCGCTTGGACATCGTATCGACCATATGCTTTCAGGAACAAGGGCGAATATCGCCATCAAATTGTTTGGTTTCGATCTGAATCAAATGTTTACACTCGGGAATCAAATCAAAAGTTCAATAATTGCAATTGAAGGCCTGGTCGATGTGAATGTTGAACAACAGATAGCAATACCTCAGATCCAGATACGGGCAAACCGCGACATGCTGGCGCAGTATGGCATAACCTTAAAGGAATTTAATGAATTTGTGGATATTGCTTTCGGAGGTGAAAAGTTATCGGATATTTACGAAGGTCAACGCAGTTTTGATCTTGTTTTAAAACTGAATAACGACTATACCCAAACTATTGAAGGCATCCGATCAGCACTCATTGATACCCAGGATGGTAAAAAGGTTCCACTCGATCAGGTCGCAGAAATTGTTTCCGTGAGCGGGCCAAGTGCAATAAGCCGTGAGAACGTTCAACGAAAAATTGTTGTTTCTGCAAATGTTGCAGGTCGTGATCTAAGGGGTGTAGTCCGGGATATTCAAAAAGAAATAGACGGAAGCATCATATTACCGGAAGGCTATCGAATTGAATACGGTGGTCAGTTCGAAAGCGAGGCAAAAGCATCCCAAACTCTCATGCTGACCTCAATCATGGCTATACTGATCATATTTCTATTGCTTTTCCAGGAGTTTAAAAACTTCAAGCTGGCAGGAATTATTTTGCTCAATCTACCACTTGCGTTGATCGGAGGCGTATTTTCAATCTATTTTACTTCGGGCATTCTGAGTATTCCTGCAATCATAGGTTTTATTACTTTATTTGGCATCGCTACCCGTAATGGTATTTTGCTTGTTTCACATTACCAGCACCTGCAGGAAGGCGGGGTTTCGCTTATTGAGACTATTACAAGGGGCTCAGCCGACAGGCTTAATCCAATATTGATGACCGCATTAACAGCGGCTCTTGCTCTGATTCCATTGGCATTGAGGGGCGATCTGGCAGGCAATGAAATTCAAAGTCCGATGGCTAAAGTGATCCTTGGTGGTTTGCTCACGTCTACCTTACTCAATATCTACATTGTACCAATCGTGTACAGTACTTTGAAAAATCGTGGGATATTAAAAAATGATAATCTATGAAACGAATAATAATTCTTATTGGTATTATTGCCTGGGGTCCTGACCTGTTTTCTCAAAATAATACCGACAATTTTATCAGCGGGGTAGAAAAGAACAACACTACGCTTTCGGCATTCCGGAAAAATGCGGATGCTGAACGTATCGGGAATAAAACCGGGATTTACCTGCAAAACCCTGAAGTCGCTTTTAATTACCTCTGGGGAAATTCTTCATTAATAGGAAATCGTACAGATTTAAGCATCAGACAAACATTCGATTTCCCGACAGCCTACGTTTACAAGAGTCAGATTTCGGAATTCAAAAACGGGCAGGTTGAGCTGGACTACGAAAAAGAGCGTAAATCAATTCTGCTTCAGGCCAGGTTAATTTGCATGGATTTAATTTACACCAATGCATTAAAATCGGAATTTTCAAGAATTAGGGAGAATGCACAAAATATTGCGAATTCCTTTAAATCCAAATTTGAAACTGGCGATGCAAATATTCTGGAATACAATAAGGCTCAGTTAAACTTAGTGTACATCAACAGGGACGCAGACTTAAATGAAGTTCAGCATACAACGTTACTGGCTGAATTAAAAAACCTTAACGCAGGTATATTTATTGATTTCAATGACAGCATTTTTCCGGTTCAAACCATCGTTGCTGATTTTGAACAATGGTATAAGGTGGCAGAACAAACCAATCCACTTCTTACATGGATAAAACAGGAGGTCATAATCAGTCAGAAACAGGAAAAATTAAATGCGGCGTTAAGTTTGCCTAAGTTTCAGGGGGGATATATGAGTGAAAAGGTTCCTGGGCAGCAATTTCAAGGTGTAACCATAGGTCTTACAATTCCCATGTGGGAAAATAAGAACGCGGTTCAATATGCAAAAGCAAAAACACTGGCTGTGCAAAGTGTGGAAGCCGATACAAGACTCCGATTTTATAATAAATTGAAGTCGCTGCATACAAAAGCTACAACCCTGCAAAAAATGTTAGCCGGATACCGTGAAAACCAGCAACTATTTAATAGTTCTGAATTGTTGTATAAGGCTTTGGTAATGGGTGAAATCTCGCTGGCCGAATACTTTTTTGAATTATCTTTGGTTTACGAAAGTACCAAAAAGCTTTTGGAGCTTGAACTGGATTTGAACCAGACAGTCGCAGATCTTTATCAGTACCAATAAATAAATTTCTAAAACATTTTCAAGGCGTCGGTACAGGAAGCCCTGATAGCGGCAGGGAACGTAAAGTGTCTTTTCCCTTTTGTCTTTTATCTTCTACCTTTTATCATTAAATCCGTTTACTTTTGTGTCAAATTATTTTAACCATGAAAAACCTGTTCGTTTTTTTTCTGATCGTTACCCTATTTTCAGCCTGTATGAACAATGAGAAAGATGTTCCCGCGAAAGCGAATTATATTCCGGACACCCCCAAACTGACTTACGATGTGATGACCCCCGAGGCTTTATGGTCATTCGGCAGGATTGGCGGAACACAGGTATCGCCCGATGGAAAATCGGTAATCTATGGCGTTACTTATTTTAATATTGCAGAGAATAAATCTTACAGGGATCTTTATATTATTCCCATTGAAGGTGGTGAGGCTATTCGATTGACAGATACGCCTGAAAAAGAGGCGGAAGAACAATGGCGTCCTGACGGCAAAAAAATTGGTTATATCTCTTCTAAGTCAGGCACTGCCCAATTATGGGAAATGAATCCAGACGGAACTGGAAATACCCAGGTATCGAATGTGGCCGATGGAATTTCGGGGTTTAAGTATTCGCCCGATTTAAAAAATTTGCTCTATATCAAGGCTGTTAAACTGGATCAAAATATCCACGACCTGTTTCCTGATCTTCCGCTCGCCAATGCACGTATCGAAACCGACCTGATGTACCGTCACTGGGACAGTTGGCATGATTATACCTACCAGCATGTGATGATTGCCGCTTACAACGATGGTAAACTTTCGGGTGATAAGGATATTATGGAAGGTGAGCGTTTCGATTCACCAATGAAACCCATGGGTGGCATCGAACAAATCAACTGGAGTCCTGACGGAAAAACGGTTGCTTATACCTGTAAAAAGAAGACAGGAAAGGAGTACGCGGTTTCCACAAACTCCGACATCTATCTGTATAACCTGGAAACAGGTGTTACCACGAATTTAACCGAAGGGATGATGGGTTATGATATCAACCCGGTTTTCTCGCCCGACGGACTGCAGATGGCCTGGGAGAGCATGGCACGCGATGGTTATGAGGCTGATAAAAACCGGCTTTTCGTGGCTGACCTGAAAACAGATGAAAAGAAAGATTATTCCGCAGTCTTCGATCAGAATGTACAGGGTCTTACCTGGACTGCCGACAGCAAATCGATCTATTTTATCTCCGATATTCATGCCACAGACGAAATCTATCGGCTCAGCCTGGCTGATGGGAAGTTTTCACGAATTACAGATGGTGTACATAATTACCAGAATGTATTTGTTGCAGGCAATCAACTTGTCGCTTCCAAAGTTTCGATGTCGCAGCCTGCTGAGATTTACCGTGTTGATCCGGTTACAGGTAAAGATGAACCCATCACAACCGTTACCAAAGGAATTATGGACCAGCTCACCTTCGGAAAGGTCGAAAGCCGATGGATTACAACTACCAATAAACAAAAAATGTTGGTTTGGGTGATCTATCCTCCACATTTCGATCCTTCGAAGAAATACCCGGCTCTGCTTTATTGCGAGGGTGGTCCGCAAAGTACGGTGAGCCAGTTTTGGTCGTTTCGCTGGAACTTCCAGATGATGGCTGCTAACGATTATATTATTGTGGCTCCCAACCGACACGGACTTCCCGGTTTCGGCCAGGCCTGGAACGAGCAGATTTCAGGTGACTATGGCGGCCAGAATATGCAGGATTATTTGACCGCGATCGATACACTCGCCGAAGAGCCTTACATCGATAAAAACCGTCTGGGAGCAGTCGGGGCAAGTTACGGCGGGTATTCGGTTTACTACCTGGCGGGTCATCATCAAAAACGGTTCAAGACTTTTATTTCGCATTGCGGGATTTTCAATCTCGAAGCAATGTATTCCACTACCGAAGAGATGTGGTTTGTCAATTGGGATAATGGTGGTGCTTACTGGGATTTGGATAACAAGGTCGCTCAAAATACTTACCAGAATTTTTCTCCGCATAAATTTGTTCAGAATTGGGATACACCCATATTGGTTATTCATGGTGAGAAGGACCTGCGCATTCCTTACACTCAAGGGATGGGAGCCTTTAATTCGGCTGTTCTCAAAGGTGTTCCGGCACAGTTTCTGTTCTTCCCTGACGAAAGTCACTGGGTATTGCAGGCCCAAAACGGCATCCTCTGGCAACGCGTATTCTTTCAATGGTTGGATAAATATTTAAAATGAAAGAATTAAGGAATTCCATTCTTTCATTCTTTCATTTTCTTATTCTTTCATTATTATGATATCACGTAGTTCCGGAATACTATTACATCCATCTTCCCTGCCGGGGAAATACGGCATTGGCTCGCTCGGGGCAGAAGCACGCAGATTTGTCGATTGGTTAGCGGAATCCGGTCAGAAAATCTGGCAGATTTTGCCGCTTGGTCCAACTGATTTTAGTCATTCACCCTACCAGTGTTATTCTGCATTCGCGGGAAATGCAGATTTGATTGATCTTGATGAACTGGTTCAATCGGGGTTAATAAAAGAAGAGGATCTTGGGCCTTTAAAAGCATTTCCCCTGGAAAGTATAGATTATCATAGTGTTCGTAAATTCCGCGAACCTCATCTTCATAATGCATTTCTCCGTTTTCGCGAAAGGGGTGGCTTTGGCTGGGATAGTTATCTCACGTTCTGGAACGAAAATGCGTGGTGGTTAGAGTCGTGGTCACTTTTTTATGCCTGTCGTAAAAACCTTAAGGGAAAGGACTGGAGTTACTGGGAAGAAGACCTGTTAAAACAGAAGAAAGAAGCCCTTAACCTTTACTACCGGACTTACCGCGACGACGTTGAATATCAGCGCTTTTTGCAATTCTTCTTTTTTAGGCAATGGTTTGAATTAAAGGAATATGCCAATAATTCAGGCATCAGAATATTCGGAGACATGCCACTCTATGTTTCCTACGACAGTGCAGATGTGTGGACCAACCAGGATATCTTTGTGCTGGATAAAAAGCGGAAGCCGGTAATGGTTGGGGGTGTACCGCCTGATTATTTTAGTGAGACAGGTCAGTTATGGGGGAATCCGTTATTTGACTGGGAGAGGCTAAAACACCGTGGTTACGACTGGTGGCTTGCCCGTTTACATTTTAATCTGCGTTTATACGACCTGTTAAGAATAGATCATTTCAGGGGACTTGAATCGTACTGGGCAATTCCTTATGGTGATGAAACGGCGATTAATGGGGAGTGGAAAAAAGCCCATGGAGATGAAATACTTAAAATTCTGAAAAGTCAGATCGGACATCTGCCGATCATTGCCGAGGACCTGGGGACCATCACCGAAGAGGTCCATCATTTACGAAAGAAGTATCAATTGCCGGGTATGAAAGTTTTGCAGTTCGCGTTTGCCTCCGATGCCGGCAATGACCATCTTCCGCATAACTATGAACCCGATTTCGTGGCTTATACGGGTACCCACGATAATGATACGACTGCGAACTGGCTGAAAAAAGTGAAAGGGGAGGAGCGTGATCATGTGAAGCGGTATTTCGGAACTTCAAGTGTCGATCATTGGAAAATGATCAGGGCCATTTTGGGCTCTGTTGCAGAAATGACCATACTTCCGATACAGGATGTACTGGGTCTTGATGCATCGGCGCGGATGAATACACCCGGCACAATCACAGACAACTGGAAATGGAAATTAGCATCTCCCGAACTGCTCGGGGAACCTGGCCTCAAATTAAAAATGTTAACTGAATTATACGGAAGAATAAGGGTTTAAACTTTCGAATGAAGGTATTATTCAAATAACAATTGCTGATACCGAAAATTAAATGGCACTTAATACCGCTTCGATAAACTTTTCAGGTTGCTCGGCATGTAACCAGTGACCTGCATTGGGAATATCGATCAGCCGGGCTTCGGGATAAATATCTCTGATTGCAGTAAAATCCTGATCCGAAATATAATCGGAATTAAGTCCGCGGATGAAGGTGACCCGGTAATTGAAAATCGGTTTACGGGCATCAAACCATTCGCTGTTCACTTCACTTGAAATTGAATGAAGTGCGTTTTTGAGCACCTGCACATTTATCTTCCATTCAAAATAACCCTCCTTGTTACGATGGATGTTTTTTATCAGGAATTGGCGTAAGGTAATATTGCTGAGCTTTTCGGACAGGAAGTGATCGATCTCTTTACGTGAAGTAATCGCCACCAGGTTAAGTTCCTCCATCAGTCCGAGGATAAGTTCATGCTGCAGCACTGATTTAAACTGCTGGTTCTCAGAATTGTAATTCTTTGGTGCGATATCAGCAACAATCAGATTGGTTACCAGTTCAGGATAGTCTGAGGCAAACATCATCGCGAGTTTTCCACCCATGCTGTGACCCAGAACAATTGCATTTTTTATGTGATGTTGAATGAAAAAATGATAAAGATCATCAACCATATCGGGGAAGGTATGTGTTGAGGTATGGGGCGACTTCCCGTGATTGCGCAGATCGGGGATAAAAATTGTGAACCGGTCTTCAAGCCTCCTGGCAATCGAAATCCAGTTGTCAGATGAACCATAAAGTCCGTGTAATATTACAATGACAGGACCATGACCTGTCTTTCGGAAATTTAGTTTAACAGCCATGTTAATAAAGATCGGATATTATAAAATGAAAGACATTGACAGTGTAGTTGTTGCACCTTACAGTTAAAACTAAGGATCAATTTTGTGTTTCTCAGAATGTCAATTTTAAACCAATTCCGTTGCAGGTCAATCCCAGTTTGTAATCGATTAGTTGTCTGGTTATATGGATTTATGCGTTAATTCTTTCATTCTTTAAGTCAAATTGACTTATCCTGATTTTGACTTGTTTCACGCCTCATCGCCCTTTCTCCCTATCGCCCCTGCGCCCTTTCTCATCTTCTCACCTAAGACACTCTTTATATTTAAGGATTGTGAGTTCAAGACCGAGGTACAGGGCATCGCAAATAAGTGCATGTCCGATTGAAACTTCGAGTAAATTTGGGATCGAGCGGTTGAAAAACCTAAGATTTTCGAGACTAAGGTCGTGCCCGGCATTTAATCCGAGTTGAAAATCTGCAGCTACTTTGGCCGCCCTGATGAAGGGTTCAATCGCCTGATCGGGATTGAACGGGAATGCGGAAGCGTAAGGTTCTGTATAGAGTTCAACCCGGTCGGCTCCCACAAGTGCTGCTCCTTCAACCATTTTTTCGTCTGCTCCAACAAATAAGGATACGCGGATTCCGGCTTCTTTTAATTCGGCTACAACCCTTGTAAGAATATCTTTATACAGATTTGTATCCCAACCTGCATTCGAAGTGATGGCATCGTGGGCATCAGGAACCAGGGTAACCTGGTCGGGCTTCACTTCGAGTACAAGATCGAGGAAAGACCTCGAAGGATAGCCTTCGATATTAAATTCTGTTGAAACTACTGGTTTTAAATCTCTTACATCAGAATACCGGATATGACGTTCGTCCGGGCGGGGATGGACAGTGATCCCTTCTGCACCGAATTCTTCACAATTTATGGCGGCAAGTTTTACATTTGGAGTATTTCCCTGCCGGGTATTTCGCAGTGTTGCTATTTTGTTTATATTTACGCTTAAACGTGTCATAGATTTGATGGACTGATTTGGTGCGCAATTTACAATTTTGATTCGAATTTGATAACAAAATAATGCAATAATCGTGATAGCAGAAAATTTGATTACTGATTCCATTCCAACCGTCACACTTGAGGAAAAGGGCTCTAAAGTTTTGACGTTTATGGAGATATTTCGTGTTTCACATCTGCCTGTTGTGGTTGGAAAAGAGTATTTCGGGGTGATTTCGGATAAAGATATTTACGACGCAGAAAATTTTGATGAAAAGATTGAGACCTACATTAACCCGAATCTTTTGCAACCTCATGTACATGTTAACCAACATATTTTCGAAGTTGTTGGTGTAGCTCTCGGTTGTGGTGTCTCCATTGTCCCTGTCCTGGAACTTGACCATTCGTACCGGGGTGTAATTTCAAGAATTGATCTTGCCTTTAAACTGACGGAATTATTTTCATCCAACGAACCCGGCGGAATCATTGTTCTTGAATTAACAGAAATCAATTATTCCTTGTCGCAGATTGCCCAGATCATCGAAGGGAACGATGCCCGGATATTGAGTCTCTATACCCATAAACCTTCTCCCTTTACTAAAGAACTTAATGTCACAATAAAGGTTAATGTTGTTGAACTTTCAGGAATTATTCAGACTTTTACGCGCTACGATTATCTGATAAAGGCAACATATATGGATCAATCACATATGAATAATCTTTTTGATGATAGGTACGACCAATTTATGAAATATATAAATATCTAAACAACAATAACTTAGATGAGAATAGCCGTATTTGGCCGTAACATTACTCCTGTTTTTTACGAAAGCCTGAAACGTTTGTTTGCAATATTGCATCTACATGGTGTGGAAGTTACCGTGTATCGACCTTTTTTGGAATATATGCGCAGTGAAATAAACTACGATACTGAAGGGGTAACCGATTTTTCGAACCATGGTGAATTACGAAATGTCGATTTCTTCTTTAGTATCGGAGGTGACGGGGCTTTTCTTGAAGCGATTTCTTTGGTTAGAGATTCGGGAATTCCGATGGTTGGTATTAACAGCGGACGACTCGGTTTTTTAGCCGATGTATCTCAACAGGAACTTGAAAGTGCCTTGGAACGTTTTTTCGCGGGGAAATACTATCTGCAACCGCGTTCTTTGATCAGGCTGGAAAACGATTTTGGGTTGTTTCCCGATTTCCCGTATGCTTTAAATGAATTTACGGTGCACAAACAGGACACTTCGCAAATGATTACGGTGCATGTAGAGGTCGGCGGCGATTTTCTGAATTCCTACTGGGCCGACGGCTTAATTGTTTCAACTCCTACAGGATCGACAGCATATTCGTTGAGCGTCGGAGGGCCGATTATTACCCCAACGGCGGCAAATTTTATTATCGCACCAATTGCTCCACATAACCTGGCGATCCGTCCCTTGGTTATTCCCGATTGTGTTGAAATTAAGCTCACTGTCGAAGGGCGCGGAGAACGTTATCTCGCTTCACTCGATTCCCGTTCGGATGCTTTTGGGGCAAATGTTGAGATTCGGTTGCGCAAAGCTGAATTTTCAGTTAATGTGTTGCAATTTGATAATCTGTCCTTTTTCAATACACTCAGAAATAAACTGATGTGGGGTATCGACAGACGGAATTGAAAGAAAATCCCGGATATCATGCTCCTTCTAAATTTAATCCGTTTAATTTTGCCGGAAAAAAGGGATATTAGGGTTAATCTATTACTTTTGTAACTTTTAGTAAAAATAAGCTATTTCAGGAGATTCCAATATTGTGATAAATTACCGAAAACTGTTGTAAATGAGAAGGTTAATAGTGGTCATAATGGTCATCTTGTCAAGTCGTTGCGTTATGGCGCAACAGACCGCTGATATTGGTGTTCAGCTTGCTGCAGCAACTTACTGGGGCGATATCGAAAATGTCGACTATTCAAATTCAATAACTCCTGTGGTTGGAATTTTGGGTCGTTGGAATTTCAATAAACGGTTATCGGTTAGAGGTCAGTTATTTACAGGAAATCTGAAGGCTGAAGGTGTTTTTAGTAATGCCAATATTGGCCAGTCGGGGCCGCGGGTCGTTCCGGAAGAGTATCCAAGGGACCCTGAAGAGCTTTACAATTTTAATCGATCCTTCCAGAGTGTGGAAGGATTATTTGAATTTAATTTCAGGAACTATAAGCTGGGCAGCACCAAAAAGGAAATGTTTACGCCGTTTGTTTCTGTAGGTGTTGGCGGATTTTTCTCCAGGGCATCCCGGGTTGGCTCCTATATTCTTCAACCTTTCGAGACGGTGACGGGAAGTGGTCTTTACGTGCCATATATTGATGCAGATCAAAAAAAGACGAATAATTCGGATGTTTTAACCCTCACAATCCCATTTGGTACCGGTGTAAAGTTTAATATTACAAAACGATTGGGTGGTGTTATAGAAGTGGTTGTCCGTAAAACTTTTGCAGATAATATTGATAATTTGGATGATCCGAAAAGGTTTCAATTCGATCCTGCTGTTATTGCCAGTGATCCATTATTTGTATATCCGGATAAGGTTGCTATGACACAGTTAAATAACAATGACTGGTATGCCACTCTTGCCGTTTCGTTATGTTACCAGTTATGGAGCAGTAAAGGGGTTTGTGCAATTTATGACAAGATCAAAAAATAAGAAATGGTCATTGATGAACTGAAGAAGAATTATACCCCCCGCCATGTAGCCGTGATTATGGATGGGAACGGAAGATGGGCCGAGTTACATGGGAATGACAGAATTTTCGGGCATAAACAGGGCGTTGATGCCGTTCGGTCTATTGTTGAAGGAGCAGGGGAATTGGGGATTGAATACCTTACACTTTATGCATTTTCGACTGAAAACTGGGACCGGCCCAAAGAAGAAGTGGATGCGCTGATGTCGTTGCTGGTAAATGCCATTGTGCATGAAACCGATAATCTCAACGAGAAGAATGTGAAGATGCGTGCGATTGGCAATCTTGCCTCTTTACCTCCCGATGTTCAGTCAAAACTTTCCGAGGCCATTCAAATTACATCTGTGAACACAGGGCTTAACCTGGTACTGGCCTTAAGTTATTCGGGCCGGTGGGATATTCTGGAGGCGGTGAGGCAGGTTGTTGGGCAGGTGCAAAATGGTGAATTAAATGAAAGTCAAATAAATGAAAATGTTTTTTCAGCCCAGCTATCCACCCGTGGTATTCCTGACCCCGAGTTATTAATCAGAACAAGCGGAGAATACCGGATAAGTAATTTTCTGCTCTGGCAGATTGCTTACAGTGAATTTTATTTTACACCCATTCTATGGCCCGATTTTCGTAAGGAGAATCTGTTTGATGCCATAGCCGATTTCCAGCGTAGAGAGAGAAGATTTGGAAAAACAAGTGAACAAATCAGAAGCTAAAAATGTACAAAAAACTGATAATTTTTTCTTTGGTAATATTTGGTAGTTTAAACCTGTTTTCACAGGTAGTTGCTGATAGTACTAATTTTTCGATCTATTATGATAGTACGAAAAAATATACCCTTTCCGGGATTGAGGTCACAGGCATCCGTTTTTTGGATACTGAGGTACTTAAAAACCTGTCGGGATTAACGGTTGGTGAAGAAATCACCGTCCCGGGAGATGATATCACTTCTGCTTTAAAGAAATACTGGAGGCAGGGACTTTTTTCGGATGTTCGTATTTCTGCAACGAAAATTGTCGGGAACAAGATTTGGCTCGAAATTTATCTCCAGGAACGGCCCAGGCTTTCACAGAAAAACTATAATGGTATTTCAAAGAGCGAGCGGGAGGATATTGAAAAGAAAGTAATGTTGCTTGTCGGTGGACAGGTAACGGATAACCTTATCAATACTGCCGAACGTCAGATTCTTGGAATTTTCCAGGCAAAGGGTTTTTACAATACAGTAGTCGATATCGTTCAGCGTGATGACACATCCAAGGTGAATCAGGTGATCCTTGATATTAATGTAAATAAGAAAACCAAAGTCAAGATCGGCAAAATAGAGTTCGTAGGTGTAAAAGCGCTTAAAGCCTCTGAACTTGAAAAAGCGATG
>JBBRGI010000003.1:0-29265 GCA_038240855.1 Bacteroidales bacterium
AAACTTTATAAGTCAAACTACCATTTGGGCATGCAACCACGCATTGCAAACATTTGGAACAGGTATAGCTGTTACCCGGTTTTTCCAGTTTCGGCTTGTATAAACTATATTTAACAGGTTCCATCGCAACGATATAGCATTTTTTATCGCATATGCCGCAATTTTTGCAGCTTTCGGTATTGAGTTTTATCTGGAATATTGAAAATTTATTGAGCCAGCCCGATATCCAGGCAATTGGGCAGCCAATTTTATGATACTGGTACATTTGCCTTACTTTGCCTTCGGGACTGAGACTCATCATTAATTCCATGATCAAACCCATAGGGCAGACCCACCGACAAAAAACTTTACCAAATACAACACCCATTACAACACCTGCAGCCAGAATAAACCAAAGCGAAATGTGAAATTCCGAAATGGCCAGATAAAGCGAAACGCCCAAAACCGCCAAAACAATTATCCGGCTATCCACCAAAACTTTTAAAACTTTTCTCATATAGTCAATTTAATGTCGATATTTAGATTCCTGAAAAATGTCTGACGATACCCACCTTGGTGACCTTGGAATAGGTTCCCCAGCCTCTTTTCATCCAATGACCAACAACAGGCATCGGAATAACAAATGATCTACTTGCATTTCGGAACACAAAAGCTGCACCATTGCCGGTATCCATTACGCAAAGTATATGAGGTGATTCGTGGTAATGCTTTTTGGCCGTAGAACCCGTTTCGGTCGATATAATATTATATGCCGCATTTCGACCCATCAACTCGGCAACATGGCCTTGTTTGGCAATCCACTCAGGACCTTCCATCGCTGAAATATCGCCAATAGCATATACATCCGGGTAACCGAGAACCTGGCAAGACGTGTCAATTTTGATAAACCCGGCTTCGGTCAAAGGTAAATCACTCGCCTGCAACACCTGGTGTCCGGACGAAGCGGGAATAAACAACGTGAGATCGGCATTTAGTTTTGTGCCATCTTCAAACAAAACAGACCCTGGTTCAAATTCGGTAATCTTCTTTCCAAATCGTTTGCCGATCTGATATTGACCGAACATTTTATCCAGCATTGCCAATGACCCTTTGCCCATTTTTGCCCCTGGTTCTTCCATCGGCGCAAAGAAAGTGAGTTCGAAATTCTGTCTGATTTTCTTTTTCTTCAATAAGTTATGAATATTGAAGATCAGCTCGAATGCGGGACCTCCACGAACAGCCGATTTATCCTTCGGATTTCCGCCGAAACCAACGGCAATCTTTCCGCTACCCTTTTTTATTAATTCATCAATGCCATCGCGGATTGACAATGATACTTCAGGCTTGCCACAAATAGAAAGGGTATTTTCGATTCCTTTGTGTTTCATTTTATCGGCGCCGAATGCAACCACCAGGTAGTCGTATTTCAGGGTCTGACTTTCGCAAACCACTTGATGATCGGCAGCATGAATTTCTTTTACGGAATCAATGATCAGCCCGAATGGATATTTCTTCTGAATTTTAGCCAGGGAAACTTTCACATTTTCGAAGTTGATCTGGCGAACCGGAACCCAGATCGAAATGGGATAAAGAAAAAGGTAATCGCGGTCAGACACAAGGGTGACGTTAAAACGACCACTCTTCTGTAACTTAATGGCAGTCTGGATACCGGCGAACCCGCCGCCAAGTATTAGAATTTTCTTCATTTGATTTTAATTTTTGCAAAATGTCTTCCGTTACTTATAAATATTATCGCATCACATATTGATTGCCCGGGGATAAGGCACCGCTGGCAAATTCTTCTGTTGTGCGAACATCTATTACCAATGGTTCAGTTGACGAATTTTCAGCAGAAGGTTTGGCTTTCCGATTTGCCATCAATATCCTTTCCATATTCAAAATAATTTGTTCTTTGAGTTGCCTTGCAGACTATCCTACTTTGGCAATTTCTTTTAATAAAAAGTCCTTTGATTTTATGCCCACAAAACGGGTTACTTCTGTGCCGTTTTTAAACAGGATTAATGTAGGGATGCTCCTGACTTTGAATTTCTGGGCAAGGGACTGATATTGTTCGATATTTACCTTTCCCACATGTGAGTTTCCCGATAATTCAGCAGACACATCGTTTAATACCGGGGCCATCATGCGGCAGGGAGCACACCAGGTTGCCCAAAAGTCGACCAGTACCACCTTATTTTTTGTTTGTTGCTGAAAATTCTTTTCCGTCAGGGTTAATACTTTTGCGTGGTCAGCAACCATGGGGGTGTTTTTCATTTTCGACATCACAATAAAACGGAAGATAAATATTGAAACAATTATTATTCCAATTACAATCAATGTAGTTTGCATATTAAGTAATTATAAGTTTTAAATTTTTGTGTTTATTTCGTTGTGTTTTACTTATCAGGCGGTTACAGTTGCTGCAAATTCTTTGTCCAGAATTGCTGTTACCTGGGCCTTTGTTTGAATGCCTGATGTTGCGTTTACTACCTTACCGTTCTTACAATAAATTGTAAACGGAATTCCGGTAAATCCCTGAACTTCGGGCAACGAGCGAATAACAACCGATTCAGGATTATCAAACTCCATATCGAAGAATTTTACATGGGCATATTCTGTTTCCAGGTCTTCAGCAATCCGGTAAACAGGGATACACATTGGGCCCATGCGGCCACAGATGACCATTACATGTTCATTTTCGTTAATTACATGTGCGTATAAAGCAGCGCTTTCTATGTGTTTTAAGTTGGTGTACAACATTGCTTTTGATTATTAAATTTTATGATACAAAGTTATACAGCAGAACTTCATGAATAGAGGTTTTCGCTTTGAAGCGCAACGGTTCCCGGATTGAATTATGACAACTTTTTAATTGATTTAGATTTGCGACTAAGAATCACTTATAAATGTAAAGAGGGATATGGAAGTAATACTAAGCTGCGAACATTTCATTATATTTCTTGATTATAAACCAAATTCAACCGTTTCCTTACAAAGATTAAAATTAATTTTCGTACCATTTTAATATTTCATGCTAAACAACTTTAAGTAGGATTGATTGATTTAAATTAACTTTGCCTGTTATTCTTGAATAATTAAATGAAAACAATACTCGATACTGATCAGGATTTTATTTGCCACATCCAGGCTCCCTGTTTTCAGATGCTTTCGCCCGAAGAGGTGGAGCTTGTAAGGGGAAGCAAAACTCAGGTGCTTTTCCGCAAAGGCGACAACCTCACCAAGCAGGGCGCTTTTGCATCGTATGTATTGTTTATAATCAGTGGTTTAGCCAGGCAATATATCGAAGGTGACAGTACAAAAATTTACAGCCTTAGGATTATCAGGCCAGGCGAGTTTGTAGGACTTTCGGCGGTTTTTACCAAAAATACGTTTAATTATTCATCCATTGCACTCACTGACTGCCAGGTATTTCTCGTCGAAAAGGATGCCATTGCCAGGGTAGTAAAGCAAAACGGCTTATTTGCGTTTACCATGATAAAGCGGTATTGCGAACAGAATACAAACCTGTTCGATACGTTGCGAACGGTGATTTATAAGCAAATGAACGGACGCATTGCCGAAACATTGCTTTATATTGACGGATTTAAGACTGAAAACCCGAATATTTTTCAATTACTTTCACGTAAAGACATTGCAGACTTTGCCGGCATTTCGACCGAGAGTGCCGTAAAATTGTTGAAAAGCTTTGAGAAAGATGGATTGATTGAATTAAATGATAAAGATATCTTAGTTGTCAATCATACCGGGTTGCTGGAGGTAAGTAAAAAAGGATAGATTCTGCTACCTTACTGTAATATGCAAAATGACTGATGTCGAAATCATACAGCAAATAATACAAGGTGACCGGAATATGTACCGGAAACTTGTTGAACGATACCAGTCGATGGTGTTTCGTACCTGCATGGGTTTTTTGCATAATAAAGAGGATGCCGACGATCTGACCCAGGATATTTTTATCCAGGTATACCAAACTCTTTACGGGTTTAAGGGTGATGCGACTTTTGCTACCTGGATTTACAGAATTACCGTAAATGCTTCGCTTAATAAAATACGAAAATCTTCAAAAATCTTATTGATGCAGCGACTTGAATCGGTGTTTGGAGGTGAAAAAAACAAAGAATTTTCCTTTTCCATTCCTGATTCTGAGAACCCTGAAAATATTTTAATCCTTAATGAACACAGGGAATGGGTGCAGAATGCGCTGAATAGTCTTCCCGAAAAACAACGTACAGCGATAGTACTAAGTAAATATGATGATTTGTCCCAAAAAGAAATCGCAGAGATCATGAATACAACTGAAGGTGCCGTTGAAGCACTAATTCAGCGGGCAAAAGTAAACCTCCGGGAAAAATTATCGTTCTTAAGTAAAAAAAGTAAAAAATGACCGTAGGAAAAATAGATGTTTTGTTTCTAACCATTAAAGTCAATTAAAATGAACTGTGTGTTATGCCAAAAAGAGTTAGATGCGTACTGCGAGGGCACGTTGCCCGATGGTATCCGGATTCAGGTTGAAACCCACCTTGGAAATTGTAAGGAATGTGCCAAAAGTTATCATGTGATAAGCATTTCCAACCGGGTAATTGAAGAAGAAAAGAGGTTGCATTCGAATCCATTTCTTATCACCCGGATAATGGCCGGTATTGAAGAAAGGGAGCAAAGGCCTGAAAGCACCCGACGCCTCCCGGTTTATCAAAAAATGCTAAAGCCTGTATTAATTGGTGTTTCGATCGCAGCAGCAATATTTATTGGAGTTATGGCTGGCAATATTTATTTACCAACTCAATCCACTAATAATTTCCCTGTTGAAATGTTGTACATGAACGATGCAGCCCTTGAGTCGGTTGAACTGTTTTCGGAACTTTAAATTTATTACGATGAAAACAGAAAACAAGTATTCAATGTTGGTTTGGGCGATCTTAATCCTGGCAGCATTGAATATCTCGACACTTTCGACCATAATGTATCATAAATACCAATCCGATAAGTCAGAAACCATTTCAGCGGCTGAAAAGCAACAATTGGAAGCTGATTCAGAAAAGTTTAGCGGACGTTATTTCCGCGACCAACTGAACCTGAGCAGTGAACAAATGGATAAATTCAAGGAAATCAACCCTGCTTTCAGGCTAAAAGCAAGAAACATAACCATTGAATTAGCTGAAAATCGGAAACAAATGCTCATTGAAATGTCTGCTGAAAAAAGTGATACTTTAAGATTAAATGTTTTGTCCGATTCAATCGGTCAATCGCATAGTGACTTGAAGAGAATCACTTTCAGGTATTATATGGAAATTAAAAGCATTTGCGATCAGGCACAGCAAAAAAAACTTGAACAAATATTTGGTGAAATGTTTACCAATGATTTACCGATGGGATACCCTGGCAAAGGTGGACCAAGAGGCTGGCAACACGGCAGATGATTTGATAATTGATTAACTATTAATAATTTAAAATTTTAATGACATGAAAGCAAAACTGTTTTTAACCGGATTAGCCCTGATGGCTGTAACCGCATTCGCAAGCGCACAAAATCCTGTCGCAGGACAGGGACGGGGAAATTGCAAAGGCCCGGGAAATGGAACGTGCAAAGGAGTTGCATTTATTGATAAAAACAATAACGGAATTTGTGATAATAACGAAGACCGAACTGCAAATGCCGCGAATAGTAAAGGAAAAGGTAATGGAATTTGTGATGGATCCGGCAAGGGACAAGGACAGGGTAAGGGAAAAGGGATGAACTTTGTGGATGCCAATAAAAACGGGATATGCGACACATACGAAGCCCGTACAAAGAAATAATTCTACCTTCCTTTTTAATGAACAGATAAGGTACAAATCGCCACAACCATAATATTTACATATTATTGAATACCAGTTGGTTAGGATTTATTCTAACCAACTGGAGGTGATTCAGTCATTATTAATAGGTTATTAATTTGTGGCCTGTTTTAATTCAGCCTTGCAATACCCGATTCCTTCAGCATCATACCGTTTAATCTGTTCGAGCATTCGCTTTTTGAACCACACGTAATTGCGGCTTTCCCTGGGAGACCACACGACTTCGGCCAAAGCTGCCGCCCGTGGGAAAACCATATATTCAACATATTCGGGCGACTTCATATATTGCGTCCAAACATTTGCCTGTGCACCAATAATATTCTTTGCTTCCTGTTTGGAGACTTCAGCAGGAACAGGTTCAAAATTGTAAACCTGCTCAAGTGTTAACATTCCCCCTGTTGCGAGCGGTTCACCCTTAGGATCAGTCTGGTACAGGTCGAAATTGCAGTATTTAGCGGGTGACATTACATTCTGAAAATTTCTTTGTATTGCGTTTTTGGCTCCATCGACATCATGCCATGACATAATTATTCCTTCCGACAACAGGGTGTCTTTCAAAATTTCGTCCCATCCTATCATATCCTTCCCAAGCGAATCGAGTATGCTGCTGACTCTGCTGACAAAGTAGTTATGAAGAGCGTGAGTCGAACTTAAACTGTCATTTCTGACCCTCTGCTGACACATGGGGCATTTTTCCCAATGGGTTTCATAACATTCTGCCCCGCCAATATGAACATACTTCCCTGGAAATAATCCGGACATTTCAGTGAGCACACCCCTAATGAAGGCATATGTTACTTCTTTACCAGGGCAATAGACATCGGAAAAGACGCCCCAGCGGGTGGCAACTTCATACGAAGCACCGGTACAACCAAGTTCCGGATAGGATGCAAGGGCGGCCAGCGCGTGCCCCGGCATTTCAATTCCGGGAACAATGGTAATGTAACGTTCCGCTGCATATGAAACAATCTCGCGTACATCGTTCTGCGAATAATAACCGCCATAAGGAATTGTATCGATGCCTGTGGGGTTATTAACATGACCCATGATTGTCTGTTTTCTGATTGCACCTTTCTCCGTAAGTTGGGGATATTTATTGATTTCTATCCGCCAACCCTGGTCATCGGCCAAATGCCAGTGAAACGTATTGAATTTATGCATTGCCATGTAATCGAGATACTTTAGAATAAACGATTTAGGCATGAAATGCCGGCTCACGTCGAGATGCATTCCCCGCCAGGAAAAACGGGGTGAATCCTTAATTTCAACCGCCGGAAGAATGATTTCTCCAATTTTTTGAGGTACGGAAGGCATTAATTGTTTCAAGGTCTGAATACCATAAAAAAGCCCGTTGGGAGTAGCCGCTTCAATCATTACTCCGTCAGCATTTACTGTCAGATGATAGGCTTCTTTTCCCAGTTTAGCCTCTTCATTGAGATTCAGAAAAACCAAACCATTATCACCTTTTTCTGAGTTTGTAATTTCATTGACCAACCCAAAGTATTTATCCGTGTGACTTGCGACAAAGGATGCAAGTTGCCGCATTTCCTGATTATCCCTGCTGATTCCGATTTTTGTTACGGATGTAAGTGTAAATATCCCTTTAAGGTCGGTTACTTCCACAGGCAATGGAATAATCCGAACAACCGGCCGCGGGGCAGGTTCCTTACATGAAAAAAGGAAGATGATGATCCCTATTGTGCTTAGTAAACGTAAATAATTCATTTTCTGGGTGATTTGTGTTTTCCGGATCATAAAAGTACAAAATTAAACTTTTTTCGTGTTGTAACCCTTTGGGGATTTATTTCCAATAAAAAGTATCATTGCATTTAATATAAATCCACAGATTATTACCAGGTTGCCAATTGTATTGTCACCGTTTAGCGCAATTAATTTGCCCGTTAAGGCGATGGTTCCCCCGATTATCATTGCTGATGCGCTTTTTAACTTACCAGTCCTGAATCCGAATAGCCCGGCAGCGGTAGGAACTATAAAGGCCCCGGAGAAAATTGTTAATGCAATTAACAGTGACTGGATAATGGACTGAACATTTAAGGCCAGGAAAATACTTGAAAGTCCGATAATCAGCATGATAATTTTGGTATTTCGCCGCGAATTGCGTTGTTCGAGACCTTTCGATATCGGATCGCTGATTATTGTGGCCGACGTGAGCAGAGCCGTTGATGCTGACGACATCACCGCCGAAAGAAGCGCCGCGATAAGTAATCCGACGGCCCATTCCGGCAACGTGTTAATCATAACCGGGATAAGCGCAGAACCTGCCTGTTGATGGAGATCAGGAAATTTATAGGTTGCAAATACGCCAAGAAAAGTGATGCAAAGCGAGAAGGGGATTAAAACGATAGCGCTGATTAACACGCTTTTTCGTGCAATTTGTTCGTTTTCAGCGCAAAATATTCGTGAATATATGTCTGGTCCTACAATGAAAGTGGTGGAATAGGTCAATAACAATACGATCAGATCAAACGGATGAAAACCTTCGTTAAATGGAAATTTAAGTGGGGTCATTTCAATCGGTATGACCGGTTCCGAAAAGAGGATATAAATTGCCGTTACCAGCACACCTGTGATGATAATAAAAGACTGGTAGAGATCGGTTTTCAGCACCGAAATCTGTCCGCCGATAACGGTGTAAAAAATAAATACGGCTCCTGATCCCCATACTCCGAATGCATAGTTAAGACCTGTAAAGCCGGTAATAATTTTGGCAGCACCGATCATCTGGGCGGCTATAATGCCAATCCATGCAAAGGCAATGATGAAAGATGAGATCATTTTGGCTTCGATACCATAAAAATCACCAATCATCTGAGGAAGGGTAAAATTTCCCTGTCGTCGCACCATCATTGAAACAGGAACAAGCAGGAAAAGACCTGCCGAGGCACTCAACAACAGCCACGAAGCAGCCCAACCCTGAGTCAAGGCAAGATCGGCTGTTCCAAGTATTGCCGAACTACCCAGGATCGTCGCTAATAGCGATCCGGTGATCTGCCACAAATTACCGCGCTTTCCTGCCACATAATAATCACCCTCTGACCGGATTTTCCTGGCGGAAATAATCCCGATCATAACCATGGAGGCTATATAGATTATTATAAATAAGTATATTAACAACAGCTTAAGGATTTTAAATTTGAATCATGAATTATAGCGGAAACTTAATCCTTTAAGATTTATAATTTTTAGCGGACCAGGCGTCATTCCGAAAGTTCCGGGATCTCTTCAGTAGCTTCATCCTGAACCTGTTCGCGCCGAAAAGGGGGGAAGAAAACCCAGTATAACCCGCCAAAGGAAATAATGGCCGAAATAATAAAAAACATGATACTAAGGGCAATACATAGTTCAACATTCAGACTTAGTGCCTGGGCACCTGCAAATACGGCGGTTTCGCGAAGTCCAATTCCGCCAATTGTTATCGGCACGGCGGTGGCTATTGCCGAAACAAAAAAGAGGAAGAGGTAATCATACAAGTCTGTGGTTTGGTGAAATGAGAACAGGATCAACAGCGCCGCGATAAATTGCATCATCTGCACCGCCATTGACCACCAGAATAATCCTGCATGTATATTTAAAAAGCTTTTAAAGAAGAACCGCAGCACATAAAAGTAAAAGATGTAAAGTGCAGGCATTCCCAGCCATGCCGCGTACCCGAACGGGAATTTCAATCCCGACAAATAGTATAATCCGATCGTAATCATGCCAATTGAAACAAGTCCCGATATCCGGTTAACAAGCATGGTTCCGATGTTCTTTTTAAGCCCGTTTTTCCTGTATTTATTTACCAGATATACTTTGTACCCATCGCCGCCGATACCGCCTGGCAAAAATAAATTATAAAACATTCCCAGCCAGAAAAGTTTCATATTTAATCTTTGAGTAAGATTGGCACCTGTGTTGCGGAACGAAAGATTCTGCCTGAAAGCCTGGAAAACAAAGGAGAGCATAATAAAGAAAAATGCTGCTGCGAGGTAATACACATTTGCTGTTGAAATTACGACGATTACTTTTTTGAACGATATATTGGACAGAACCCACCAGATTGCCGCAATAGAAACAGTGAGTTTAAAAAGATTGATGCCAATTTTTTTAATCTTATTCTTCAGCTCAATGGAAACACCCAGTTTAAAAAGGTTGATGCCAATTTTTTTAATTTTATGCTTCACCGCAATTCAACGTATTTTATTGATTTTGAAAATTCATAAATCACCGTAATCTTCAGGTAACCATGTTTCGTTTTTCAGTCCGCAAAAGTATTGAATATTGCATCATCACGAAAGTGTTATGTATTAATTAATCATGATTATTGCTAACTGATTGATAATTGAAGTTGTATTCAATAAACGAAGTAAGATAATGCAAGCGAATAAAAACCACTCCCTCCGGCAATACCGTGAAAGAGTGGTTTTAATAATAAAGCTTATAAGAAACTTTAAATCTGAAGTTAATATTTCAGGCAATTGTGGTAGTAAATAATTCTTCTGCCTGAAGCCGCTTAACAACTGATTTTTTATTTTTTGTTTAAATCTTTTAACCTGATATTTTTGAATTTTACAACTGAACCATGTCCCAGGAAACCGATATGTCCTTTATCGCGCAATAAGCCCGGGTGTTTTTTGTGATCGGCGGTGCCGTTTTTGGAAGCTTCTTTAATGTCACCGTCAAGAATCACCGTTCCGTTTAAAGTTACTTTGATGTGTGAACCATTCGCGATCACTTCCTGGTAATTCCACTCGCCCGTTGGTTTAAGATAACCTCTCTTTGAAGGAATTACACCATAAACAGAACCATGATACTGATAGGGGGCCAGATTTGCATAAACGGGGGCTTCATTATCAAGTATCTGAAGTTCCATACCTACATAAGCGGCATCACCTTCAAGCGGTGCACGAATGCCTAATCCGTTATTGGCGCCCGGTGTTAATTGAAATTCAAAACGATAGATAAAATCGCCGTATTCCTCTGCCGTGAAAAGGTTACCATGTGATGGTCCATTATCGATATGAAGCACGATCTCGCCATTTTCTATCTGGTAATCGACCGTATTGCCTGTCCATCCTTCAAAATTTTTCCCGTTGAAAAGTGGTTTGAATCCTTCTTTGGTTTCTTCATCGGAAAGGGTGAATTCATTATTATTCAGTTCCCTTACGTAGATATCGCGAAAAGCCAGGTCCGTACCATGCGCTTGCAGTTCAATTGATTCTTTCGGGAAGATCGGAATTTTCCGGTCCCAGTAATTTTCAAGCGGAACATTATCAACTACCAGTTCCCCGTTGAGTAATACAGTTACACGATCACCAATCATTTTTATGCGGAATGTATTCCACTCTCCGACAGGATTATCCGCTACTTTTAATGGTTTTGACGGATTCTTTTGATTGTTGTAAAGTCCGCCGGATCCTACCTGGGCCCCGACTTCCACACGTGATGTATCCCATATCTGAACCTGTGGAGTTCCCCTCAGGTAAATTCCGCTGTCACCTTTTTTTGTAATGCGCCAGTCAACAACCATTTCAAAATCGCCATATTGTTTAACAGAGCACAGATTATCGCCGGCATCATTGAAGACAATATATCCGTCTTTTACTGACCAGTTACTGGCTACTTTTTGATTCGCTGCTTCCTGCTTTTTGGCAAGCTCTTTCGGGTCCATTTTTTTCCGGGTAACCGGATTTCCGACTAATCCCTGCCATCCGGTAAGATCTTTGCCGTTAAACATTGGAACGAGCCCGTCTTCATATGACATTTCAGCGAGGTATTTACGGATTCTTGCCTTATCGTAGTCGCTTTCACTTCCTTTGAGCGCTGGTATTGCGTTGTTCAACGCTTCACGAACAACAACGCCGGATAAGCCTGGCTGACCGTTGGCCGGTAGTGCAATTTCCATTACTGACTGAGCAGCATCTGACTTCAGTGCGGGGTCGTCAAGATAGGCGGCGGTGGTTACCAGGGAAAGGAAAGTCCTTATCTGTCCCATCGATCTTACTATCAATGATTGATCTCTGTTGTTTGTCGCTAAAGGCATTATCTTCCTGTAATTCAATAATTTCTGATCGTCAGGAAGCGACGAAATCCTGATTTGACGAACAAAACCTTTGAGGGCATTTGACTTTTTATCACCATCTGCAGTTTTGGCAATCCCGTATAAATAAGCAGCTGCATTATGATCTTTCCAGTTGATCAATGCATTAAAAGCAGCATCACGCTCTTCGATAACCGATGAACTGATATAACCGGTTACGGCCTGAAGTGCCTCGTTGCCACCTAAACGGGGTAAGATTTCAAGAATACGACCTTTTTTGGGAGCGTCCTGTAATTTTGAAAGTAAAAGAGACGCCTGGTTATCCTCCTTCGAATCAGTAGCTGCGTTTACAAGCGCATCCTGGATATTCGTAATTTGTACCTTGTCGTTTGTGGCAAAAAGCAGTTTCAACAACTGATCAACATCCTTTGAAGATGCTGTATTTTTCATTGCATTATAAGCTGCTGATTTTATTTCAGGGTTTGCGCTGGATGTGTATCCATAAACCAGATCGAAAAAACGTTTTCCCGATTTTGCTCCGATAATTCCGATGATCTCCATTTTTGAATTTTCAGGTGCACTTTCCAGAATTGCTGCCACCTGGTCAAGGTTCTTCTCATCAATGAGTGACATCAATGTTTTCGCTGTTACTTCCGGCTGAACGCCCTTCTTTAAGACTGCAACGAGATCGGGAATTGCTTCCTTGCCTTTAAGTTTTGCATAGGCAGGAATTGCCGCTTCGTTTACTACCGCTGACTGATTGGCCAACTGTTTCACGATAAAACCGGAAGCCGCAAGGTCACCTTTTTTACCCAGCATGGTAATGATCTCCGATTTAAGTTCGGGTTTAGCTTTATTGGCTTTCGCGATCCACTTTTTTACAGATGCCAACTGGCTTTTCTCAGCGAGATTCAATACCGCAAACCGGAATGCTTTATCGCTGTTATCAAAAGCTTTAAGCAGCATTGATTGTGCCTCTTTTTCAAAATACCTGTTGTAAATAGCAAAGGCAGATGATTTTGAATGTAGCTGAGCAGGCTCATATAATTTGAATAGTTCCTTACATGCTTTACTACAAAGGTACTGATTACCGTTTTCGCCTAAGCGTTGGGTATAGCTAACAAATGCGGATGTTGCGTTGCCGGGCTCGTATACAAATCCCGCTTTCCGGGCAGCATCAAGGAGTGGCTGATATGATTCAGGGTCTCCAATAGCAGCAACCGCAGCCAAAGAAACTTTCCTGAGATTGGGCTCTGATGCATTAATATTGTTCAGGATTGGGGTATTGGCTGGTTTGTACCTGAGTTCACCAAGCGCTTTGGTAATTGTTACCAGCGATTTATCCTTTACCTTGGTTAACGCCTGCAGGAGTTGGCTTTTGGCTGACTCACTGTTAACAGCAGTCAATACAAAACTTGCGGGTTCGCATAACTCTGCACTAGTCAGATAAGGTGCAACTGCTTTTACGGCATCTTCCTTGCCGACTAATTGCAACTGGCGCATAAAAAAAGCTTTGGTTGCATCATTCGGTGTTTTGTCCATCGCGAGGATAAAGTTTTTTTCGGCAAAACTTCTTTTTCCCTCTTTGTCGTTTTGACAGGCGTACCGTGCCAATCCGTTAATGGCGTAAACAATGGCGGTACTGTCCCCTTTTCCTGACATCCGGTCAGCCAGTTGTTGAAATCCTTCATCACCCAGTGTGATCAACTCTTCCATCAGCTTATCCCGTTGGGGAAGGTTATCTGCGGGCATCTGTGCGAGCAGATCCGCAATTTTTGTGGTAACTGTCCTGTTGTCCTGCGCTGCCAAATTTGATGTGGTCAGAAACAAGACAAACACTACCAAAAGAGCATTGAATATTTTCTTCATATGTCTGTTGTTTTAAACTTCATATCTGAGGTTTGTATATTTTGAAGATTATTTTTAACTAATTATCAGATTGTGGTCCAGGGTGCACGCATTGGTTGATTAATTAACCGGTTCGCCGCATCATCGTTGATAAACTGTTGTTTATCAGGGTCAAAATTCAGCGTTCTTCCAAGTCTTACTGCCAGGATACCCATATTTACAAGTGTGCATGAGCGGTGACCGTTCATCTCATTTAAAGCAAATTTCTGCCGTGTTCTCACCGATTCCGCGAAAGTTGTAATGCGTGGTTCCGGGTCAGGAAGTGTTTCGATAAATTGGTTCAGTTTCGGAATATTTGATTCAAAACCTTTGAATATCTTTCCGTTGGGACCTTCAATGTAGGCAGCATCTTTATCTTTATTTTCACCATCAAGAATAATTTTGCAACCATCAGCATAGGTATATTCCACTTTTCGCCAGGTGCCTACAGCATATTCGTGTTGCTGTGGTGCATCGACTTCTACCTTTACAGGGCTTGTATGGTCTTTACCAAGAAGGTATTGGACAGGATCGAGGTAATGTTGTCCCATATCGCCCAGGCCACCTCCATCATAATCCCAGTATCCACGGAATTTTGAATGAACGTGCTCCGGGTTATAAGGACGGTAGGGGGCAGGTCCCAGCCAGAAATCGTAATCCAGCTCTGCAGGAACAGGCATTGTGGGTAAGTTGGTTTCCCCGCGCCAGTAAAATTTCCAGTCAAATCCTGTGATTCCGCTCACGGTTACTTTCAGCGGCCATCCTAATATGCCGCTTTCAATTACTTTTTTCAATGGTTTTACCTCTGTACCAAGACCGTAAAAGTTGTCTTTAAACCGGAACCAGGTATTCAGTCGGAAAATACGACCATGCTTATTAACTTCTTCCACTACTCTCATTCCTTCGCCAATTGTTCGGGTCATCGGTTTTTCACACCAGATATCCTTTCCCGCACGTGCCGCTTCGATGGCCATTAAGCCGTGCCAATGGGGTGGAGTAGCAATGTGGACAATATCGATATCGGGACGAAGTAAGAGTTCGCGGTAATCGTGATAGGTCTGAACCGAATTATTGATCTGTGATTTGGCCAACTCGAGGTGGCTTTTATCGACATCACAAATCGCCACTACTTTAGTGCCTTCGTAGGGAATATGTCCGCGGCCCATGCCACCGACTCCAATAATACCTTTTGTTAGCTGGTCACTGGGTGCAGTAAAACCCGGGCCTCCCAAAACGTGTCGGGGGACCAGCATCATTCCGGCAGCGACAGCCACCGATGATTTAAGGAAATCTCTGCGATTCGGGGATTTCTTGTCCATATTATTAAATTGAGTTATTTGGAAATTCGACTTCAGTAAGGCAAATATAAGATTTACCGAGTTATTGCCAAAAAATTTTTAAAAGTATTTCCCCGATCGTATTAATTTTTAGTATATCAAGCCTGGATTTTGACCAGATTCGAAATAGCTTTGAATTCTTCGGCTTTTGCCGAACGGGTCAACTCGAATAATATGGATTCGCAGGTTGCAGTCATAATGTTCTCAAAACGGAAACGGTTAATTGCACTCTCTTTACTAACGACGGTCCGGGAGGTGATGCAATCTGTTATTACAATGGGATTAAATCCTGCTTCCTTCAGGTCAACAGCTGTCTGCAGTACACATACATGAGCCTCAATACCACAAAGTATTACAGCCTTACTTTGATATTGCTTCAAAAATGTAATATACTCTTCAGCTCCAAAACAACTAAAATCTGTTTTTTCGATGGCTATAAAGCCTGGTACCAGTTCTCTGAGTTCTTCAAGCGTTTCGCCTAAACCTTTTGTGTATTGTTGCGAGAATGCGGTTGTAATACCGAGCAAATTGAGACCCCGGAGCAGCATTTTTGTGTTTTGCAGTAAAGTTTCCTTCTCATTCATAGCCGGGAAAAGCCGTTCCTGGAAATCGATGAAAAGTGCTGTCGTGTTTTCTTTTGTAATGCGCATATCAATTAGGAATTAATAATTACGAATTATGAATCAATGTCGTTTAGTTAAGGAAGTCCATTTTTAACTCTGTAGGAGTTATTCTAAACTAAACGACATTGAATTATGAATTATGAATCGAAGATCGGCAATAGCCAATTATGAATTATGAATTTTGAAAATTTAAAGATGAAAACTTTCTTTTATTAGCAATAAAGAAATCAAAGATAATGCTCCCTTTGTAAATTTCTGCATGATCGGTGCATACAGTCAGAGGTAACAGATCAGCTCTTTTCCTTTTAAGGTTACCCATATTCCCGTAAAAGTCACGGTGCGCTTTTATCACCATTACAAATGCTTTGAATTGACCCGTACTGAGAAATTGCACTGCTGCAATACCATCAAGAATCATTCTTACAAAGAGTGTTTTATATAATTTCCCTTTCGGGAGATTTTTATAAAGCAGAAACAGGTTATTTCGGAAATTGAGAAAGATTTTCCTGGGATTGCCATACGAAAGACTGCCACCACCCAGGTGCAGAACTTTTGATCCGGGACATACGATCACGTTGTAGCCCCGGTTTTTTATTCTCCAGCACAAGTCTATCTCCTCCATATGCGCCCAGAAATCGGGATCAAATCCACCCGATTCGTGCCAGATCGTACCCCTGAAAAGCATAGCTGCACCACTGGCCCAGAAAACGGGAATGGGATTATTGTACTGTCCAAGGTCATACTCCTGAACATTAATTATTCTTCCCCTGCAAAATGGATAGCCGTAATGATCTATAAAACCTCCTGATGCGCCGGCATATTCGAATTTTTCTGGTTCATCGAGCTGAAGAATTTTAGGTTGACAGACGCCTGTCAAAGGATTATTATCCATAATTGTAATCATGGGTTCCAGCCAGTTTTCAGTCACTTCGACATCCGAATTTAACAACAGCAGATATTCCGCATCATTATTTTTTAAGGCCTGGTTGTACCCTTCAGCAAAGCCATAATTTCTGTCGAGCCTCAGAATTTTTATACCGGGAAACTCCTGTTCAATGACTTCGCAGCTATTATCGTCGGAGTGGTTATCTGCCACCACGATTTCCGCCCATTCATAATTTGAATACTTCATCACTGAAGGGAGAAACCTCCTCAGATGGTGGCTTCCGTTCCAGTTTAAAATTACGATAGAGACTTTCATGAATTTTCGGTCGATGGGTAGATGAAAAATTATGTGGTTTTATTGAATTCGGCAACTTTTTCCCGTGTATGTTTCCACCTTTTATGCGACCAAAGCCAGAACTCCGGATGAAGGTTGATTTGTTTTTCCAGCAGTTTTGTACATTGTTCGGTGATCTCAAACTTCTGACATGTGGCAGCATGTTCGGTTACCAATTCAAAGGTAGATTCATAAACTCCACGTTTTATTTTGTGTGTGTTCAGAAATAGTACAACAGTATCAAGTTTTTGCGCCAGCTTTTCGGCACCAAGCACAACGGGAGTATCCTGATTCAGAAATGACACCCAGTGATGGATCTCATAGATACGCGGGGTTTGATCGAACAGAAACGCCGAAAATGTTGGAATTTTATTTTGATGGTCACTGTAAAGCTGCCGGAATGTTGCGGCTCTTTCCAACGGAATGGCACCGAACCTGCTTCTGAGATTGAAGTAAAAGTGCTCGAAAGAATTAGTTTTTAGCTTTTTATAGACCGGATAAAACCGGTAGGGTGAATATAACGGCCAGTTGCAGAACCATTCCCAATTATTATAATGGCCCAGAAAGGTAATGACATCCCGCCCCTGTTCAAGATAACTGTTCGGTAATTCAGGATTCAGGAATTTTACACAATCTTTCCCTTCTGAAATTGACATCCGATCGAAATACAATGTTTCGACGGCAGCATCGCAGAAATGGCGGAAAAATTTTCCCGAAATTTGATTGATCTCTTTCAGGGTTTTATCCGGAAAAGAGTTCGTGAGATTTTTAATTACAACACCCCGGCGATACCGAAAAATTGAATAAACAAGAATATAAAGGAAATCTGAAATGAAATAAGTTAAACGACGTGGAAATATGTGCAGGATCCAGGTAGTCGCCCTTAGTAAATAATAGCCCGTTTTTTCCATAATACACAAATACGATTTGTTAAACTTGTGTATTATCAGTAAGTAAATCTATTAATATGGACCGGAGTATTTTTTTGTCCTTGTTATTCAGGAACGTCTCCAAAAGCGGTTGTTTTTCATCTTCGCTTAACCTGAGAATTTGTTCCAAATCATACATCTCCTTACCTTTTAATTCTTTGCGGAATGCGTCCAAAACTTTGGAAGCGTTATCTTCCTCTAAGGGAGCACCAAGATTCTGAAGTTCCGAGATAGCTGCCTCAAGAATCTCTCTGGCCCTTACCCGCACAGGATCGGTTAATTGTCCGCCTCCGGAGGTATCCCGTAGTGTCCAGCTCGAATAATCGTACTTCAACTCCCTGATTTGCCTTACATGTTCGCTTACGGATCCGAAAATCCTTGAAACAAACATCAGGGTTGGAGATTTCCATGCTTCAAGATCGAATTTTTTAGTGTCGAGCGAAGCGATTTGCTGACTGAGCAATTCAATTTCATTTTCCGACATGGCTGTTTGCAAAATATTTATGGACAATAGTGTAAAATTCATTGAAATAAGCACCGTTTGAAGCAACCAATTCCCCATTAAACAGAAAGTTATCTGTTCCGTTAAAGTCCGAAACTTTTCCGCCTGCCTGCCTCAGAATTAGTGCACCTGCGGCAACATCCCATGGTTTAAGTCCATGTTCGTAAAAGGCTTCGAACCGGCCTGCCGCGACATACGATAAGTCCGTTGCCGCTGAACCTAATCTTCGCAAGCCATGTGAATGAATCATAAAATAGCGCATCGATGCAACATAGCACTCCAGCTTATCCATGGCAGAATATGGAAAACCCGTAGCAATCAGGGAATCGATTGTTGCAGCGGCTTTTGTAACTTTTATTTCTTTTCCGTTCAAATAGGCCTTACTCCCTTTCCATGCGTAAAAACATTCGTCCTGAGTAATTTCGTAAACAACACCGATTACTAATTCTTCATCTTCCATAAGTGCAATACTTACTGCAAAAGGAGGTAAACCGTGAATGAAATTTGTTGTTCCGTCAAGCGGATCAATGATCCATTTGTATTTTTCATCAAAACTCAGGGCCGTACCTTCTTCAGCAATAAATCCGGAATCGGGCAGCAACTTTCGGAGAGCTTCGACAATCAACTCTTCGGCCTGCTTGTCTACATATGAAACAAAATTGGCTTTACCCTTGACTTCAATATCATCGAGGTTGAATTTTTCGCGTTCACCGGCGATAAATGCACCGGCCATTTTGGCTATCTCCTGGACTTCAAAGCAAAGTTTTTCGAAATTCATACTTTTTTTTTACAAAAATAGTGATAATTTTTATGCTGATGTACTGCATTGATTGTCATACGACGGGTTAAACAGAATAAGTTAAGTCACCTTTTTTTCTTCGAGACTCGTACTCATGGTCCCGTTGTCGTTAATCCCGCAAAGTTTTAATGTTCTGAATTCGTTAAGTAATTCGGGATTATAGTGTGTCTCTACTTTAATGTAATTTGCCGTCCACCCCTGCATAGAACCTTTCGTTTTTTGATTTTCGAAAAGGACAGTTTCCATTCTGCCGATATTGTGCCGATAAAAACCCATTAATTTTTGTGCGGAGAGTTTAATCAGCAGTTGGGCTCGATGTCGCCGCTCTTCAACAGGAACAACCCCGGCTATTTTAAGCGCACACGTATTTTTTCTTTCAGAATAGGGAAAAACATGAAGCTCAGAAATGTCAAGACTTTCGATAAACTGGTAAGCATTATCGAAGAGTTCTGCTGTCTCTCCGTTCATCCCGGCAATCAGGTCAACGCCAATAAAAGCATTGGGGAGGAGTGCCCTGATTTTTGAAACCCTTTGTGCAAACAGGCTTGTGTTGTAGCGCCGTTTCATCATACCGAGAACTTCGTCTGTACCAGCCTGAAGTGGAATATGAAAATGAGGTGCAATTCTTTTTGATTCAGCCATATAGGTAATTATCTCATCGGTCAGTAGATTTGGTTCAACTGAGCCGATACGGATACGTCCCAATGTTTCAACTTCATCAAGCGCTTTGATAAGTGTGAGAAAAGTTTCTCCGGTGCTCTGTCCGAAATCACCAATATTGACCCCTGTAAGAATTATTTCCCTGATGCCTTGTCCGGCTACATTTCGCGCCTCACGCACAATACTTTCAATCGATGGATTACGGCTTTTGCCTCGTGCCATCGGGATTGTACAATAGGTGCAGAAATAATTACATCCGTCCTGCACCTTGAGAAAGCTCCGGGTACGGTCACCAAAGGAATAAGCGTGCTGAAAATCAGAAATTTCACCGAATGCGCAGGTGTGTATTTCGCCCTGTTGGTGTTTGCCGAGGTTTTCGAGATATTTTGTAATATTGAATTTGTCATTTGCGCCGATCACCAGGTCAACCCCGTCAATATGTGCAGCTTCATCGGGTTTTAACTGGGCAAAGCAACCCGTCACGATGATAAAGGCGGCAGGATTGAGTTTTGCTGCCTGGCGGATGACTGTCCTGCTCTTTTTGTCCGCCATATCAGTAACCGAACAGGTGTTGATCACATAAACATCGGCTTTTTCTTTGAAATTGACCCGCGTAAACCCCTTTTCTTCAAATGAACGGGCGATTGTCGAAGTTTCCGAGAAATTCAGTTTACATCCTAACGTGGCAAAAGCGACTGTTTTATCTTTAAAATCCATCCAATTAATTTCAAAGCGACAAAGTTAATGAAAAACCCGGAAAGGGGTGTCAGCGCAAACACGCACAACTACAGGCATTTTGGTATGATTCTAATATTTCCCTTACTACAAAATCGGTTGTGCCGATCTCAAAGTCCAGAGCCAAGTTCCGAGAAAAAAAAATCTACCTGTACATTTAAAATGGTTGATAAAGTAATGACTAAATCACTGTCGGGTTTCATTTTGCCCTGCTCATACTTATTCAGTGACTGCTTAGAAACTACATTACCCAACTTGTCAGCTAAGTTCTGTACGCGGTGTAGCAATAGCATACAATATTGCAATTAACTCACTAAAACAAACAAAGATTAAAGTCCTCGACGGGACAGAAAACAACGCTTCAGGCTATATGAAACTGCTTCGACACTCTACGATTTCCCGGGAAAAATCCTGCCTGTAAATCCAAACCAAAAGCATTAGCACATTGGCAAATTTTCTCATCATTTTCTCGCCCCATCGCCAGTTCGCCCTTTCGCCTCTTCGCCCCATCGCCTGCTACTCAGGGTAGCTTCTCAAAATCTATTTCAGGTTGCCTGCCCGTTTCAGGACGAACAAACCATGAGTCGATGTCCGTTTTTTCGTTAAAGAATCCACAGTTTTTTAGGAAGAATGCGCCATTTTCACTGCCCCCTGCATAATCAAGTCGTGCCTCTTTCCGGGCGGTGGCATCGGCGGTAAACCGGGCTTTTTTAAGTTCAATCCATTTCCCTTCAGTATTGCAAACCCACTGATTTGAATAGTTTGCCCTGCGCGAAATATTACCATATGCCGGGTTGAAGTTTTCAAGAAAGGAGTGGGGGCGTTTCAGCCAGGTTGTTGTTTTGGGACGTCTGAAGCTCGCGATCAATTCCCATTGTCCTATTTCGGGGGCGAAAAAATAGGCGGTGTAATCGGTCGAATTATTCTCCGAAGGAGCGCCTTTAAGCAGGAAGCGGTAAGTATTTCCCGCTATCCAGTTATATCTGCGATAGCTTTGTCCGCCCGAACCTTCGTTTCCGAAAGCTCCTGTAGTTACATTGTCACCTTTCTTTAATAAAATGATTTTCTGATCTTCCGGAATATCGGAAGGTTTATCAGTTTTAAACGGACTCCATACTGAAAACAGAATTCTTCGTTCCGATGGTGAATTTACCTGGATTCCGAAATATCCTTCCCCGAAACCGTTAGCCATAAAGTAAGAACCCTGAACATCATTTCCTGCCGGAACAGTAATTTCGTTGTAAAAATAAATCACATTACCGGCATCGGCAGGGGTTTCGTAATTCAGATGAACCGATGGACCGCGGCGACCCCAGTAAAACTCATCTTTGACAAACCGGGTGGATTCATCAACAGCTTCACCACCAATCAAAAGATCAGATATTTCAGCAAAGTTTTCTGCCGTTTTTTCAATTCCAATCAGCGTAAAAGTATGATAACCTGCATTTTTTAAATTAAATGTTCCAATTTTGATGGTGTCGAAACTGGTATTTTTAAGTGTCAGTATTTTGGAATCAGGACCTATCTGACATTCAATTTTTGATTTTCCGGATTTTACGCGTGCCCTGATCGCTAAATTTACCAAACCTGTCCTTCCTGTCCTGAAATAAGTATTAATCTGAATGGTAGGATTATCCCATCCTTCAATACCTGATTTTGTGATGACTTGTTTTGAATTATCTGTGCTGTTTACAGTCCAGCTATTCCCGGCTATGGGGACCGCAACATATTTAGGTGATTGTTTACTTGTAGTTACTTCACTTTTTTTCTGGCCGAACGAGTTGAATCCAAAGGCGGTTATGACAAGCGTCAGTAATAGTTTAGCGTAATAGTTTCTCATTTTTCCAGGTTTGTTAAATATGTTCAAAATTAAATTGTTTTCAATCAATTCACGGAAAATTTAATCGTGATTTCTAAACTTTTTGATAAACTTCATGTTTATGAGCTATCAACCTAAAATTCAACAAAAATGAAAATCTTAAAATATATTCTAATCGGTGTTGTCAGTCTGGTAGCTTTATTGCTGATCGTGGCCTTGTTTACTAAAAAAGAATACGGTGTTGAACGTGAGTTGGTGATCAACAGGCCGAAAGCTGAAGTGTTCGATTATGTACGGCTTTTGAAAAACCAGGAGAATTTTAGTGTATGGGCAACGAAAGATCCTCAGATGAAAAAGGAATACCGGGGCATAGACGGTACGTTAGGCTTTGTCTCGGCCTGGGACAGCGAGATGGAAGATGTTGGTAAAGGGGAGCAGGAGATTAAAAATATTGTTGAGGGCGTCCGGATTGATTACGAACTTAGGTTCATTGAGCCGTTTGCCTCCAATGACGATGCCTATTTAACTTTTGAGTCAGTCTTCGAATCTCAGACTCGTGTGAAATGGGGTTTTAAGGGTGTAATGAAATATCCGATGAATTTATTCCTGCTCACAATGGATATGGAGGGAATGTTAGGCAAGGATTTGCAGGATGGTTTAAATAACCTCAAAATGGTTATGGAGAGTTAATTTCTGAATCATTAATGATCATTTTTTTAAAAGACAATCAAGGATTTTGAAAATACGCAGGGTATTGTGGCAGAGACGCACGATTTGGTGGCAGAGACGCACGGCCGTGCGTTTCTACATTTTCGTACGTCTCTGCATTTGTTACGGTCGGATTATTTCTCTGTTTATAATCAATTTGCTGTTTGGAAACATTTTACTTATCCTTTCAATCTCTGTCTGATCGATTTTTCCTGATAAAGTGAGTTGCTTAATTTCAATCGCCTTTAATTTGTCAGGTATAACTATTTTATCAACAAATGAGATATCAAGTTTTTCAATCTCCTTGAGAAAATATATTTCTTTAGGTATTTCCTTTATTCTGATCGAAATTTCGCCCAAGTCATTGTCGGCTTCCAGTTTTCGTTTTAACCCGGATTTATTCACATCCTTCTTTCTGATCATCCAACCTATTTTAGGAGTTAACGAAAAATTCTCCTGATTTTGTGTAAGTCCGATAAATCCTGCCCAAAGCTCCAAAGGTGTCGTAATTATCGAATCGCCAACTATTTCAATATGCTTTAAATCAACTTTTATAATTTCTTCGGGTAAATTTTTATCTCCTGCAAGTTCTTTTAAATTATTTCGTTTCCCATGCTTGTCGTAAGGGAAAAATTTAACTATCCAGCCATCAATAATATTCGGAGCGCCATATTTATTCTGAGAATGATATTTGAACATGTTTTGCCAAAACAGTTTATTAATTTCTCCTTTGGATGTTTTTATTAATTCTTCCAAAATAGGTTCAAGTTCCTTTGTCCACCAGGTTAGGTCGTAATGTCCTAATTTTTTTGTTTTATCAAGAACTTTCTGCCAATCGCCGGGTGTGCCTTTCAACGTAATTTCCGGTATTCCGCAAACCACACGCATGACAATAAATTCAAAATAGGGTTCCATCGCCTCCATTATTGTAATTTCAGAGGCCACTTTTTCAACCGGAGTAGTTGTTGTGAAATCGGAGGATAATATTCCCATCAGTTCATTTCCTGTATGTGCTGCAATTTGTTTTGTAAATTCAGGAAAGATACTTTCCCACGGACTATTTGGATTATCCAGGTTTATGCTGTCAGATATGACAATAAGTGATAATTTTCCATCGAACTGAACAAACTTATCCCGTAAACCTTCTGCGTTGGCATTAACATGCCTGGCAAATCCCTGACTAATAAGCAGCCACGCCATATCTGGAGATAGTACAAATGGCCGATGGTCGGCATAAGCCTGGTACATGCCATTAAAGAATGAATGGTACCGGTAACTAACCAGGCTATCGGGAGCATTACTTTTGGCAATAATATTTATTGGTAATGCAACGGAATTCTTCTTTACCTGATAGGGTTCCATTCCCATATCAGTAATTATCAGGTCCTCATAAATGGCAGAGTATGCCTTTTTATAAAGAAGTTTGTTGGGTTTCGATAATTCTTCAACTTTAAATGTAACCCCGTCCTGACTATAAGCGTTAATTGTAATGCAAACAAGGAGTGATACCAGAATTTTCTTCATAGGTTTTATGTTAGGATTGTCATTAAAAATGATCACCGATTCAGTAATATGTTGTTGTGAATTATTTCGGAAATTTACATAAATATCTTCAAACCAAACGATGATTTGAAAATAATATTCTGATGGATTATTTCGATGTGAAGGGGCATTAATGACGTACGGTTGGTGGTAAATGACGCACCGTTGGCAGTAGAGACGTACGGTTGGCGGTAGATGACGCACGGTTGGCGGTAGAGACGCACGGTTGGCGGTAAATGACGCACCGTTGGCGGTAGATGACGCACGGTTGGCGGTAGAGACGCACGGTTGGCGGTAAATGACGCACCGTTGGCGGTAGATGACGCACGGTTGGCGGTAGATGACGCACGGTTGGCGGTAGAGACGCACGGCCGTGCGTCTCTACATTTTGCCGTGTATTTACATTTTGCCGTGTATTTACATTTTGCCGTGTATTTACATTTTGCCGTGGCTCTTCATTTAGCATTGCATTTACATTTTGCCTTGCGTCTCTGCATTTTGTCGTGCGTCTCTACATTTTGCCGTGCCTCTTCATTTAGTCGTGTACGATTTTTAATTTGTATACATTTTACACACGAGATCTCCATATTTAAACACGATTCCGGGTTTAACAAATAATAGTGTATTTTTAATGCTTTATTCAATATATCCTCATCATGAAGTTCACCAGGTGTTCTGTCTTAACCCTCCTATGTTCGTTGTTCCCTTTAAACAGGATCGGGAAATATGCGGCTGTACTGATAATTTTCATAGTATCCGGTTCACATGCCCGGGCTCAACGGCAAATGGAGAACCTTGACAGGGGAGTCATTGCCATTCGGACTGCCAATGATTCGGTTTATATTGGTTGGCGTTTGCTGGGAACTGAACCCGATGAAATTGCATTTAATATCTATCGTCGGAGCGGGAGAGAGAAACCAGTCAGGTTAAATAAATCACCAATAAAGGAAAGCACGAACTTTCAGGACGGGAATCTGAATTTTACTACGGATAATTCTTACTTCGTGAGGGCTGAATTAAATGGCGATGAACAGGAGGCGAGTAAATCATTCACCCTAAAAGCAAACGCACCTGTACAGCAATACTTTACAATTCCTTCAAAACTCCGGATTCGTACCCTGATGCATGATCCTCAGTACAGGCTAGCCATTGCCACTCAAAATGTAGCCTGTAATCAGCCACCTCATACCAGTTTTTTCCTTGGAACAGGGATGAAAAAGGCACCTAAACCAAATATTACTTTGGTCAGGAGAAGATCAGATTTGTCGTGGCCAACCGTCACCAAAGAAGCAAAGCCATGGACTAGATGGTGGTGGCTCGGTAGTGCAGTTGATAAGGAGGGCATTACATTCCGACTTGAAGAAATGGAAAAGGCAGGTCTTGGCGGAGTCGAAATCACCCCTATTTATGGCACCAAAGGATTTGAATCCAACTACATCGATTTTCTCTCTCCTCAATGGATGACTATTTTGGGACATACTGTAAATGAGGGAAAACGCCTTGATATGGGGATCGATCTGAACACCGGGACAGGGTGGCCATTTGGCGGGCCGAAGGTTAAAGGTGAAGATGGCGCATCGAGGTTTATTCTTCAATCATATAGTTTGACATCGGGCAATAAACTGTCCGAAGAAATAGCGGTAAATGATGCCCGGCGAAAAGAAGGTTCATCGCTCCTTAAACTGATCGCCTGGTCGGATAAAGGTGATAAGACTGACCTCACATCCAGGGTTGCTGAAGGGACACTTGATTGGATTGCCTCTCCTGGTAATTGGAAACTGTATGCATTGTTTAATGGAAAAACGCTTCAGAAAGTAAAAAGAGCTGCTCCCGGAGGAGAAGGACTGGTTATGGATCATTATTCAGAAAAAGCTGTTAATGATTACCTGGGTATGTTTGAAACTGCCTTTCAAAAGAGTAAAACCCCGCTGCCGAACTCCTTTTTCAACGATTCGTTCGAAGTATATGGGGCAGATTGGACCCCGGAATTATTGAATGAATTTGAAAAAAGACGCGGATACCGGTTGGAGGATTATCTCCCCGCTTTCTCGGGTGAAGGCGATGAGGATATTATCGCAAGAGTAAGAAGTGATTACCGGGAAACCATTTCGGATTTATTACTGAACAATTTCACCCTTAACTGGACAAAATGGGCGCACAGGCTTGGCAGCATTACCAGGAACCAGGCGCACGGTTCACCGGGAAATCTGCTTGATTTATATGGTACAGTTGATATACCCGAATGCGAGTCATTTGGTCTGACTCCTTTTCCTATTCCAGGCTTTCGTGTTGATTCATCTGACGTAAAATTGAGTGACTCCGATCCGATGATGCAGAAATTTGCCACCTCAGCGGCACATATCGCGGGTAAAAAATATGCTTCATCCGAAACATTTACCTGGCTGACCGAACATTTCAGGACGAGTTTGTTTCACTGCAAACCTGAGCTGGATCAGTTATTTACTTCGGGGGTAAACCATATCTTTTTCCATGGAACACCCTATTCTCCCAAAGATGCACCATGGCCCGGCTGGAAATTCTATGCGTCTGTTGATTTTTCTTCGTATAACACAATTTTCAAAGACCTCCCGGCATTTAACGCCTATGTAGCGCGGTGCCAGTCCTTCCTGCAGGATGGCGAACCCGACAATGAAATACTGCTTTACTGGCCCATCTATGATACCTGGGCCACAAAAAGTCGCTCGCACTACCTGGCTTTTGAGATTCATTCATCCGAAACATGGTTAAACCCGACTTCGTTTAATGTATTGGCACGGCAACTAAAATCAAAGGGATATGATTTTGATTATATCTCAGATCGTTATATATCGGAATCAAAGGTTGTCAATGGTTTGATCAAAACTCCCGGTACAACCTACAAAACATTGATCGTCCCTTCGTGCCACTATATGCCTGCTGAAACACTCTCCAAACTGTCGAAGCTGATCAGGGAAGGGGCTAATGTTATTTTTATGGATCAACTGCCCCAGGATATTCCCGGTATGGGAAATCTGGATCAGCGAAGGAAGGAATTTAAACAGGTTATTTCAACATTACCGGTATCCTCCTTTGAACAGGATAATGTGCTGCAACTGGGTAAAGGAAAGTTGATTACAGGCAGAAACCTTGACAAATTGCTGCCTTACTGTGATCTTTCTCACGAAACGCTTTCATCTGAAGGTTTAAAGTACATCAGGCGAAAAAATGATACAGGTTTTCATTATTTTATTTCAAATTTAGGAGAAACCGAGGTAAAAAGATGGATTACCCTTGGCGTACCGGCCAAATCAATTGGGTTATTTGATCCTTTAACCGGAACATCGGGTGTGACAAACGTGAGGACGGTGAACAATAAAGCACAAGTCTTCCTTCATCTTAAACCAGGTCAGTCGATCATTGCAAAAACCTTTACAACAACAAATGTAAAAGGAGGTGAATTTCCTGAGTTTAAAAGTGCCGGCCAGACTATTGATTTAAAGGGGAAATGGAATCTTATTTTCATCGAAGGAGAGCCGGTGATAAAGGCTAATTATCAGATGGACGATTTAAAATCATGGACCTTATTATCGGATGATTTAAAAGTATTTGCAGGAACAGGCAGGTATTCACTCAATTTTAACCTTCCCGATGCAGCCGCTGATGATTGGATGCTTGACCTTGGAAAAGTCGCTGAAAGTGCGCGGGTAACAATTAACGGGATTAATGCGGGTACAGTCTGGAGTCTTCCTTTCGAAATTCGGGTCGGGCAATTTCTCAAAAAAGGGAGTAATCATATCGAAATTGAGGTCACCAATCTGCCTGCCAACCGGATTGCCGATTATGATCGGCGGAAAATTGAGTGGCGGATATTTAATGAAATCAATTTTGTAAATGTTTTCTATAAACCTTTTGATGCTTCCGACTGGAAGCCGATGCCGTCGGGATTAATCGGGCCTGTTCAGTTAGTCCCTTTATTCAAATAGATTTGGAAGCGGTTGACCGGATAAATTTTTCATTTGGATGATATTTTCATTTCATCCAACATTTTAATGATTTTATCTAATTTGTTCACCTCAAGCTGGTTAAGCTTTTGTGTCAGGGCCTCTATTTCCTTCTTTGCATCTATATTAGTCTGGTAATCAGCCTGTGCTTGCGCCCTGTCTCTGTCGTTCTGCCTGTTTTGCGACATCATAATAATAGGTGCTGCATAGGCTGCCTGTGTTGAGAAAAGGAGATTAAGCAAGATAAAAGGGTAAGCATCCCAATGATAGATCATACCTACAAGGTTTAATCCCATCCAAAAAATTACAAGGATTGTTTGAATGATAATGAAACGCCATGATCCCATTCCTTTGGCTAAAGAATCGGCTATTCGACTCCCAAAGGTTAAGGCTTCCGAATGTTTCTCATGCCAATTTTTCCCGTTTCCCATTTTAACTGATTTTCAGATGATTCAAAGCGATTATTTATAAAGACAATGATAAGCTACCGGTGCATAGGCTTTTACGTTAAACCTGACATCTTTTGCGACTTCGAAAACACCGCCTTTAGGAAAGCTTAACCACTGAATTTCACCTGGTAAAAGAACATCAAGGATTCCTCCGGTGATGGTCATGATCTCGATGGTGGAGGTTCCGAATTCGTATTCACC
>JBBRGI010000004.1:0-27660 GCA_038240855.1 Bacteroidales bacterium
TGCCCGACTCGTTCATTTCCCTGAAACCGATCTGGCCTCCCTGCCGATCCTCATCAATCACATTAAATCCAAACCGCCATTCAACATTTTTATTCGGCTCGAAATACCAGCGGTTCATCAGATTAATTTGTTTCACGAGCGGGTCATCGATAAAACCATCTTCGTTGTGATCGTTTTTCACACTCAAATTCTCGTAGTGCGCTAAAAATATGGTTTTCAGTTTTGGACCCACAGGAATTGCAGAATTGAAGTTCGCTTCATACTTGCCAAAATTATTGGCATAGCCATTCACAAATAATTTCTCTTTATTGTCAGGCTTTTTATACTCCACATTAATCTGGCCGGATATCGATTCATAACCATTGATTACCTGCGAAGTACCTTTTGACACCGAGATAGATTCCATCCACGATCCGGGAATATAACCCAAACCGTAAGGCGTACCCAGGCCACGAAGATTTGGGATATTTTCGGCCATCATCTGCGTATAGATTCCACCAAGGCCTAGCAACTGTATCTGTTTTGCACCTGTAACTGCATCTGAATAATTGACATCAACTGATGCATTTGTCTGAAAGCTTTCGCTCAGGTTGCAACAGGCTGCCTTGCGAAGCTCATTACTTGTTATGATCTGCTGCTGAATAGGATGAGCATGAGAAAAAAAAGCACCTGGGCCTTTTGCAACAACATCGACTTCTTTGATTTTTTTAGTTCCCGAAAGGGTTACATTAACCGGATGAGCCGGATCCTGCACATCGACTGAGTCAGACTCCAGACCGACAAAACTAAATACCAGGATATCGTTTATCTGACCGTTAACCGGAATCTTAAAGCTTCCATCGGCCAGGGAAACGGAGCCCACGGTGGTGCCCGACCAGAAAATATTTGCCCCGGGAAGCGGGACTCTCTGATCCTGCTCCACTTCGTAAACAATACCGGATACTAATTGGGAAAAGCTCAGTTGACTAACCGCTATAAAAGCAGTCAACAAAATACATTTCAACATTCTAACTGATTTTAAATGAATTAAAAAATTATCAAGGGACTACACCTTGATAGTCCATGAAAAATCAGGAAAACGATGGAATTTTTAATTGTTGAATAAAGACGAGCTGATCGAAGCCATGTAATAATGGCGGAGGAGAATAGCATCTGTCTGCTGGAAAAAGATCTTCACAGATAAGTGGATTGATTGTGTTACAGTGAAGGTATAGTTCAACAAACAGCGAAAAACCTGTTAAATTAACGACAGGACTATGCTGATATAAATCTGTAATTTTCAGATATTGAGCAACCGTGGTACAGCAATGGTTCTCAATAACCAGGCTCTCAACCGTTGGCGTTGAGTTATCCTTTTCATCCTGACAAGGAGCAGAATCAACATGCCCACAACATAAATCACCGCGCACTACAGCGTACTCACTGGAGTTGGCAGTACTACAGTGATGAATGTAAACATTAAACCCGGTACTCGTAAAAAGAAAGAGTACTGCGATCAGTAACGTTACAACAGAAGATATAATCTGCCTTGTTTTCATCACTGCAAATATAAGAAACAGATTTCAAAATCATATCGCTAAACTTTTTTTTGAAAATCCGGGTCATTGCTTCTCGGAATATTGCATTAATCCTATTCGAAAGCATTGGCAAAGAGTAATTAATAAATTGGCTCATCTTCGCCTCTTCTTTGCTCTCTGCTCCTTGCTCTCTGCTCTTTGCCCTTTGCCCTTCGCCTCCCCTTATTTCAATTGAATCAGCACAACCGATTTAGCCGGAATAGTCGCTTCGACTTGTCCCTTGTTTAGTTTTGCATTTTTAAAATCGGCCAACGAAACTTCCTCCTTTTTTCCGAAATCGTTGTATGCATTTATTTTATTCGCAGTTACAAGTTTGCCCGATACGCCGGTAAATTTCAGGCCCTGGATATCAAAACTAATGTCCTGCGATTTGACAGGATCAAGATTACAAAGGGTAATACTTACAACACCATCCTTAATTGAGGCTGAAGCATTGATGGCATCTATTGATTTCGACCCCATTGTGTATGCAGCAGATGTAATCGTGACGGGCAGCATCTTTGCTTCCTGATGCACATTGTACATCTTAAAGACATAATAGGTAGGGGTTAAGACCATTTCCTTGTCTTTTGTCAGAATTACAGATTGCAAAACATTGATCATCTGTGCAATGTTGCTCATCCGTACCCTGTCGGCATGATTATTAAAAATATTTAGGTTGATACCCGCCACCAAAGCATCGCGTAAGGTATTCTGCTGGAAGAGGAAGCCGGGATTGGTTCCGGGTTCAACATCATACCATGTTCCCCATTCGTCAACCAGGAGGCCAACTTTTTTCGACGGATCATATTTATCCATGATTTCGGAATGTCTGGTAACCAATTCCTCCATTTTCAATGTCTTTTGTAACGTAACAAACCACACAGAATCATTGAACTGCGTGGCCGATCCTTTCCTGTTCCAATCGCGGGGAATCGTGTAATAATGAAGCGAGATTCCATGCATCTGACGGGTTGCCTCGCGCATTAAAACCTCTGTCCAGTGATAATCCTCAACATTGGCACCACTGGCAATTTTATAAATTCCCGGCGCGCGCATAAAAGTGGCATACTGACGGTAAAGGTCGGCGTAATATTCCGGGCGCATGTTACCGCCACATCCCCATGTTTCGTTGCCAACAGCCCAATATCTGACATTCCAGGGTTTTTCACGCCCATTTTGTTTGCGCAAATTAGTCATCGGGCTTTCGTTCGAAGAAGTAACATATTCCACCCATTCGGCACCTTCCTGAACGGTTCCGCTACCCACATTCAGATTGACATAGGCGTCAGCACCAATTAATTCACAGAAATTCATAAACTCATGTGTTCCAAAACTGTTATCTTCCGTAACACCTCCCCAATGTACATTAACAATTGACGGACGATCTGCTTTAGGACCTATTCCATCCTTCCAGTGATAGGTATCGGCAAAACAACCACCCGGCCAGCGAACAAGCGGAACTTTTAATTCCTTTAAAGCCCCGACCACATCCAGGCGAAAACCATCGGTATTGGGTATATCCGATTTCTCTCCCACATAAATCCCACCATAAATGCAATGCCCCAGGTGTTCGGCAAAATGACCATACACAGCTTTGTCAATTTTTGCCCCCGGCTTATCTGCGTGCACAATAATTTTATTTTGGGAAATACCCGAAGTTGAAAAACAGAATAAAAATCCAATCAATAGAAAACATACGTGCAACTTTTTTTTCATGGGTTGTTATTTTAAATGATGAATGATTGCGATTCCTAAGCACTCGTTCAAACGGCAGTTATTAAAAGTAGTTAGTACTTATAATAATCAAAAGTAACAAATACTTGCATTCCTCACTCATATTCAACAAAATTATTAATTTTGGTAAACTTCTTTGTAAAAACAAATTCTATGACTAACCGCAGGGATTTCATGAAAACTTTTACTGCAGTAGGAGCTGCAACGATGATTCCGACTTCTATTTATGCACGGGAACTTATACCCGGTGATATATTAGAAGTAAAGACAGTTGATTTGAAAAAAGTCTTTCCCGAACCGGTTATTATCCGTAAAATTGAACTCTTCCGATTCGACAAGGAATATATGCTTAGGGTGACCTCCGCAAATGGGTCAACCGGAGTCACGCTTTGCAATCAGCGGATTCCTAATCTGGTATCAATGCTTCATGGGCTGGTTATCCCTCACCTCATTGGAAAAGACGCACGGGATATTGAAAACCTTCTTGAATATGTTTATGTGGTTAACAGTAATTACAAATATGCAGGAATGCCTTTCTGGAATTGTGTGGGTCATGTCGAGATAGCGATTTTCGACCTGTTGGGCCAAATGGCACAAAAACCGGTTAACCAGCTGTTGGGCAACGTTGTTACCACTGAAATTGAAGTTTATATTTCGAGCACCACCCGCGAAACAACCCCGCAACAGGAAGCAGACATCTTTAAAAAACGACTGGACGAAACGGGAGCCAAAGCCGTGAAATTCAAGGTAGGCGGACGGATGAGTAAAAATGCCGATGCTATGCCCGGGCGCAGCGATGCCATTGTTCCGCTGATGCGTAAAGCGCTAGGCGATGACATTACCTTTTATGTTGATGCTAATGGTTCATACGATGTTGAAAACGGCATCCGAATGGCCCGTTATCTCGAGGACCAGCAGGTGGCTATCTTTGAAGAGCCTGTTCCGTTTGATGAATATGAAAATACCCTACAGGTGACCAATGCCATCAAAAAAATGAAGATCGCAGGAGGCGAACAGGATACCAGCAGCTACCGCTTTGAGTGGATTGCCCAAAACAAGGCACTTGATGTCTTACAGCCAGACCTCTACTACAACGGGGGGTTTCTGCGGTGCCTCAAAGTTGCCCGGATGGCAGAAAAGGCAGGTTTAACTTTTTCGCCACATAGTCCAAAGACTGATCCCCTGGCTGCGGCCATGCTGCACCTTATGGCGGTAATCCCGAACACGGGAGGATTCCAGGAATGGCACATCAGCTATCCCAATCATAAATACTGGTACGCCCCTCATTTCGAAATTAAAAACGGAAAGATAGCTGTTCCGTCCGGAAACGGACTGGGTATAACTTACGACGCTTCGATATGGGAGAAAGCCGAACTGATTAAATGACAATACCTGCCGGCAAAGAATCTGACTGTCCAAAATATGACCTTATGCCGGATTATATCTGATTTTCAGTGCAGGATACTCGTTATGTTCATCTTTGCTTTCCTGCCACAGAAATTCAGCCCCGGAAAATGCTGCTGCAGTATGACTTGTGGCTGGCATCCACCCTTTGGTACAAGAATAGAAAGGCGAATCATCCCTTTTCAAGGGTAATTACAGTTACCTCGGGCCAAATACCCACCCGACCGGGATAAGCCAGGAAACCAAAGCCCCGATTGACATAGAGGTATTTGCTTCCTTCGTTATAAATGCCTGCCCATTGCTTGTACATATACTTTACAGGACTCCATTTAAATCCGGGGATTTCGATACCAAACTGCATCCCGTGGGTATGACCTGCAAGGGTTAAATGAATATGTTGCGGATGGTGCAACGTTTGGGCTTCCCAGTGCGATGGATCATGACTCATTAAAATTTTAAAATCTTCACCATTTACACCTTCAATTGCCTTGTTCAGATCTCCGTATTTCTGAAAGCCTCCCTTACCCCAGTTTTCAACGCCAATTAAAGTAATGTACTGACCGGATTTTTCAATTTTCAGGTTTTCATTCAGCAATAGCCGGAAACCCAATTCCTTATGTACTTCCTTCAACCGTTGCAGGTTGTTTTCCTTTGCCCTCTTACTTTCCCAGGATTTATAATCACCATAATCATGATTACCCAGTACAGAAAATTTGCCTGAAGTTGCGGATAACGCTGAAAATGTCACCATCCATTCGTCCATTTCTGTTGCAGTTGTATTCACCAGATCGCCGGTAAATAACAAAACATCGCTTTTCTGTTTATTGGCCAGTGCAACACCTCTTTCCACATCCGCCTTACTGTCGAAACTGCCCGAATGGATATCGGATAACTGGGTAATAGTAAATCCGTTAAAAGCATCGGGCAGATCTTTGAATTTTAATTTTACCCGGTGAACCTGGTAATCATATTTCCCTTTTACCATGCCGTAAAGCAGCCCCAAAAACGGCACGGTTGCAATCCCGATGGCCAGTTGACTGATGAATTTTTTGCGACTCACCATATAGACGTGCTCTTGTTGCGATGTTGATGATGGCAACATATTTGTAATCCAATTAAACGCTAAATGTACCGTTCGTCCTAAATCTTCCAGCAACAAAAAAGGAATAACGATCAGTTTTGGCAGCAACGATAAAAGCATCAGACCCCAGTAGATACCTTTCAGTGAATTTATAATAGGTTTACCGGTAAGCATATAATATATAACCGTGGCAGCCACCAGGCCATCATAAAGCCAGAATGCCCACCAGATGTAACGGTTGGAGGTAGCCGTTTTTACTGCCTGGAAAACATAAATATCGGCCAGCAGCCATATAAACATTATTGGAATCAGTCTGTTCATTTCTAAATATACATTTCTAAGACTACAAACTCACGGAAAATAAGTTTCCGTTCAGGGAATAAACCCTTTTGCTACACCCGAGAGAATGACTCCCGAACATTGGGTGATATTTGAAAAGGCCATCCATAATCAGTATCGTGGAAAGGTCCGGATCATTTTGCTTATCTTATCATTCAGCGATTCGAAGAGGTTATTTCATCCTATTCACGCCAGGCAGGCCAGGGTACTTATATATGTTGGATATTAAATCATGCCAGTACCGGTAATTTTAATTTCGGTGGCGCCTACGCGCATTACAGCGATGCCACAAACCCGTTTTATATTTCATGGGATACTAATGACATCCGGAAATCTTTATGGGATAAGGTAAATTTTGGTTTGGGGCCCAACACGCTTGTAAGCAGTAAATATATTGAGAAAAATGCCGTAGAAGCAAACCGTGGTGCAGGAAATGATATTCCGATATATCGTTATGCCGATGCGTTATTAATCTATGCTGAAGCATCGTGTATGGCGTCAAATGGTCCAACAGCAGAAGGATTGGAAGCTTTGAATAAATTGCATCGCCGTGCTTATGGTCATGATCCAAATGTTCCTTCTCTGGTTGATTTTAAAATTTCGGACTATAACACTGCTTCATTTCAGAACCTGGTTCTAAAAGAAAGAGCTTATGAATTCATCTATGAAGGAAAAAGATGGTATGACCTGAAACGAACCGGGAAAGCGGCCGCAGTTATAAACGCTGCAAAAGGGATTACAATTGCAGAAAAAGCCTATTTTTGGCCAATTCCGGTTTCTGAGTTGAGCTTTAATAAGGCACTTAATCCCGCAACGGATCAGAATCCAGGATATTAAACAGGTATTTTATCCGTCCCAACCAAAATGCAGGTCGGGACTTTTCACTTACTGTACGAAATTAAAGTTTAACTATGGCAAAAATAGCAAGAAGGACAATGCTAAAAACGATTGGGGGCATTTCCCTGGGAAGTCTTATTCCCTTTTCAGGTGAAGCATCCAACATGAACAGCTCGTCCCAAAAAAATCTAAATACGATAAAGACAGACATCCTTGTCGTGGGTGGCGGAACCGCTGGTGTTATCGCTGCTATCCAGGCTGCCCGCGCCGGATGCTCAACCATATTGGTCGAAAACGGAAGCCAGTTGGGAGGAACTACCACCACCGGTGGTGTTGCTTTCCCCGGATTGTTCTATGCCTGGGGCAGACAAATTATTAGTGGTATAGGTTGGGAACTGGTAACAGAAGCCGTAAAACTGGATGATGGAGAACTCCCTGACTTTTCAGTTCCAACAGGTAAACAGCACTGGAAACATCAAGTCAGGTTAAATAGCGCTATTTATGCACTTTTGGCTGAGGAAAAATGCCTTGAGGCCAAAGTCCGGATCCGTTATTATGAAACACCTGTCAACATACAGTTTAAGGAAAACAATTGGATAGTCGAAACAATTGGAAAAGGTATCCATACCAAAATCGTATGCAATCAGCTAATCGACTGTACCGGTAATGCCGCCGTAACCTCCCTGGCAGGTTTCAACGTTTTAAGGGAGAACGAGACACAGCCCGGAACATTGATGTTTAAAATTGGCGGATATGAATACGGGGCACTTGATTTGAAAATGATACGTGAACGATATGAACAGGAGCTTAAAAAGGGCGTATTAATAAAAGAGGAGTTTCTTTCTATGGAGGGACTTTTGAAAAGCGCCGGTGATAATGTTCAGCATATTGCCGGAGCCGATTCCACCACTTCTGAACTTCATACCATCGCCAACATCAAAGGAAGGACTTCACTGTTAAAAATATTGCGCTTCCTGCGGGAACTTCCCGGTTGCGAAAAGACTAAGCTTATTTCAATGCAGCCCGAAACCGGAGTGCGTGAAACTTACCGGATCGATGGAGTTTATCAAATTACGCATGACGACTATGTAACAGGAAAGGTTTTTGACGATTCGGTCTCCTATTCGTTTTATCCGATCGATGTGCATGACAAAAATGGGGTGGTGCCTAAACATCTGACAGAAGGAATTGTAGCTACTATACCGTTAAGAGCACTGGTACCTAAAAACAGCCGGAATTTTCTGGTTGCAGGTAGCTGTATCAGCAGCGACCGGCTGGCAAACTCTGCACTCAGGGTTCAGGCTTCGTGCATGGGAATGGGACAAGCTGCCGGAGCTGCCGCAGCCTTAGCCTGTAAACAAAAAACAAGTCCCTTGAATGTTCCTATTTATGAGCTGAACTCATTAATTGCCTCAAATGGAGGTATAGTGCCTTAGGATTTCCTAAAAGTGTGATTGTTCTTTTTTTGGTGATCTTATTCAAAGAATTCAATTTATGCGATATTTTTCCCGTTCATGGGGTAATTTTTTGGATATTTTACCCCTCGGATAGAATTTTTAATCGAATCTTCTTATATTTCCTGAAACTTTTCCAGGATGAGACTAAAAACTTTTTTGTGTGCCGTAATATTGGTTATTGCGACGAATGTTCTTCAGGCAAAGCCTCAGTTTGGCAAAGCGTTCCTTTTTAATGAGGGTTGGCGGTTTAACCTGTCGGATGTAAAAGATGGTGCTCATCCTGAACTGGATGATTCGAAATGGAGAGTACTCAATCTACCCCACGACTGGAGTGTGGAGGGGGTTTACAGTCCCGATAAAGCCAGTGCGACAGGTTACCTTCCGGGCGGAATTGCCTGGTACCGAAAAACATACACTGTACCAGAGACGGAAAAAGGGAATAAGGTTTTTATCTATTTCGAAGGCGTATATAATCACAGTGAAGTATTTGTCAATGGACAATCCGTTGGTAAACGGCCCAATGGATATATCTCCTTTATGTATGATTTGACGCCCTTTCTTAAATATGGGAAAGATAATCTGATCGCCGTACGTGTTGATCATTCACTAGATGCTGATTCCCGTTGGTATTCCGGATCAGGAATTTACAGAGATGCCTATCTCGTTTATTCTTCACCCGTACACATCGATTTATGGGGAGTCTATTTCAAAGCAAACAATATAACCGATAAAAAAGCGGAGGTTTCGGCAGAAACAACCATAAATAATAGCCTTGCATCCGGGGCGAAGGTGAAAATTTCTCACGAAATCATTGATCCTGCAACAGGCAAAGTCGTTGCCCAAGGTTCTAAAAACCTTGAGGTCGGCGCTAAGCTCAAAGGAACGATCAAACAAACAATAACCGTTCCTTCGCCTAAACGCTGGTCTTTGGAGCAACCTCATCTCTATACGTTAAAAACGACGGTGATGCAAAACGGGCAAGTGATTGATCAGAATAATCAGCAAATTGGCTTACGCGATCTGACTTTCGATCCGGATAAAGGTCTTGCCTTGAATGGTGTTTGGACCAAAGTAAAAGGTGTTTGCATACATCACGATGCTGGATGTTTAGGTTCGGCCGTTCCCCGCGAAGTCTGGAGAAGAAGATTACTTACATTGAAAGAGATGGGATGTAATGGCATCCGGATGACACATAATCCGCAGGCATCTGATGTTTATGAATTGTGCGATGAAATAGGAATGCTGGTCATGGATGAGGCTTTCGATGAATGGGAATTCGCCAAAAAGAAATGGATAAAAGGCTGGAATAAAGGAATTCCCGGATTCCAGGGAGCCGCCACTTATTTTAATGAGTGGAGTGACAGGGACCTTCGTGATATGGTTCTCAGAGATCGGAACCATGCCTCGGTCATTATGTGGAGCATTGGCAACGAAGTCGATTATCCTAACGACCCGTATTCACATCCTTTACTCGATCATGCCAATATTAATCAACCTGTACAGGGAGGATATTTACCCAACAACCCAAAAGCTGAAAGATTGGGAGCGATCGCCAAACGATTGACAGCCATTGTACGTGGTCTTGATACTACCCGTCCGGTGACAGCTGGCCTCGCGGGGGTGATCATGTCAAATGAAACAGATTATCCCAGAACGCTTGACATCACAGGGTATAACTACACGGAGAACCGATATGCCCAGGATCACGCCACCTATCCTAAACGGGTCATTTTTGGAAGTGAAAACGGACATAGCATGGAGTCGTGGAAAGTTGTGAGAGATACAGAATATATTTTCGGACAGTTTATCTGGACAGGTATCGATTACCTCGGTGAATCAGGTGCCTGGCCTTCGAGGGGATTCTATACGGGATTTCTCGATTTTGGCGGATTCATAAAACCCAGGGGACATTTCCGGCAGGCATTATGGAGTTCAAAACCAGTAACCTATATCGGCACTTATAAACAGCCTGCAAGAAAGGATTTCCTGTCAATGGATGCATGGCCGGTCTGGAATTATAACGAAGGTGAAACTATCCGCGTAGTATGTTATACCAATGCTCCAAAGTCACAACTGATGTTAAATGGCAAACAGGTAGGCGAGATCAAAAATTATGATGACAAAACAGGTATAATATATTGGGACATGCCTTACCAGAAAGGAAAACTGGAAATTATCGGGACTGATATGGCTGATAATAAAACCTGTAATTATGCGTTACAATCATCAGGCAGACCCTTTGCACTTGCAGCCCGAACCGATTTATCACCGATCAGTAAAGACCGTGGTATTGCTCATGTGATTGTCCAGGTGGTTGATGAAAAAGGGATCCCCGTAATCATTTCGGAAGATGAAATTACCTGCACCATCGACGGACCCGCTACCTTATTGGGTCTTGAAGCCAGTAACAACAGCGACATGGGTAATTACCAGGATAATGTGCAACGTGTCTACCATGGCAGATTACTCGCTTATGTGCAATCAACGGGTAAAACAGGAAAAGTTAGCCTGACATTTACGGCGCCGTGGCTGAAAGAAGCAAAAGTAAATATTGACATCACAGATTAATTTTAACTGCAAAGATCAATAATAATCAATATAACAACCTTAATGAAACCCGTGGAGAAAAGGGTACAGCTTCGGAATAAACATAAACTGATGTTGTCTGATCGACAGGAACTCTTTCAAAATTGGAATACCGGATATTTTTGGAATCGAATACATTTAATACTGAAATTCCCGTTTCCCCGGCGACTTTACCTATATTAAACTTCCAGTTAACAGCCACATCAAGCCGGTTGTAATCAGGCTCTATAAAAATTGGTTTAAGAATCGTTCCGTTATTTAGCGGAAATCCCGAACCATAAACATAGTTTGCTGAGAAGCTGAATGGTTTCAAATTGATTAAAAAAGCCGCTTTCAATTCGTGCCTTTGGTCCTGTGGTGCGGATTGGAACCGGCTAAGCGGAAAATAAGGAAACTTCTCTTCGGTCTTACTAAGCGTATATGAAACCCAGGCAGAGTGACCCCTTATATCTTTCTTAACAAAGATATCAAGACCATAACTTCTACCTTCTCCCTTATAGATTAAATCGTTGAATCGTTGATTTAAATTAATAAATCGCGTAAGTCCGTCTGTATGCTTAAAATAAGTTTCCACACTAAATGTGAAATTGTTATGATGATATGAATTACCTGCCACCCAATGTACCGCCCGGAGTACAGGAACATCAGCATTATCGCACGCCATCCAGATATATCGGTAATTTCCCTGATCGTCAAGGACCGAGCTCTTGGAAATAAATTGATTATAAATACCCCATGCCGCATTAAATTTAACAAAATCTGTAATCTTTATACTGGTAGAGATGCGGGGTTGGAGATACACTTTTCTGAGATTGAAAGGAAAATCAGCCCGAAGTCCGAATTTAATATCAATTTCTCCCGGCAGGGTGACATGATCCTGCAAATAGCTATTAATACGGGTTACCTGTGTTGTAAGATTAGTCTGGTTAATCCCCGAGGAATCAGCCATTAATGCCACATAATTAGTTACTATTCCGATTCCGTTTTCGATAAGATGAGATGGGGACAATGTCATAAAATTGTCGGCCCGTCCGGAAAACTCCGAAATCCAGTTTCGGGTTTGATCATTGCGACTCAGAAAAATCCTGTTATTTGGTCTTGTAAACTTTTGTATATCAGATAATTCAGTATAAAGTAAAGACCATGATGCAGTAACATTAGTGATATTTCCATTGCGCCACGTCCTTCCGTAAAAACCGGAGGTACCAAACTGATTATTGTTCTCCGCATTCATTTTGAAAAGACTGATATTACCACCTAACTGGTTTATCGTATATTTAAAACGATCCTCGCCGCCCAGCATGCTTAGGTAAAAATATTCTCCCCGCTTATTCCGCGTAGTAAATTTTAAATTGGCATCGCGATAATTATAATCAGGGAAAACTGTATAATCAATATTAGGCCTCGATCTGGTCTTAGGTAAACTCACACTATTGGCACCTTCGGGAAGTACATTCCTGTCGTTATATAAATTGTAGTAGGTCTGGCGGAATGACATGATCAGTGAGCTGTTTTTCCATAAAGGAACCTCAGCCATGCCATTGACAGTCACATTGTTAACATTTATGCTAATAGAAGGTTTCGCAATACTTCCCGATTTCCCCGCGATGCGAACAATTCCCCCTACCCGATCGCCCAATTTTGCATCATACCCTCCTTTCAGAACTTCAATCTCTTTCGCGATTAAAGGATTTACCGCATCAATATCCTCATTGAAACTTTTCAATCCCCAGATTGTGAACCCATCAAACAGAACCTGGCTATGCCCCTCATAAGCCCCCCAGATAATTAACCCGTTTGATTGTTCACTTGATGCCAGAATACCGGGCATAAGACGTAAAAGGGTAAAAACCGAATTATCATCATTCCCGGGTAAATATCTGGCAATCTGGTGATTCACACGCATTGCACCGGCACGATTTCCAATCTGCGTCGAAAGGTCAGTAGATTTATCGATGATAATGATATCACTCAACCCAATTCTCGAAGGAATGAGTTTTAACCGGTGATTAACCCCTGCGATTAAAACAGTATCAAGAATGTAATAGCCAAGGTGGGAAACTTTGACATTAACCAGACTATCGACCTGACTCATTAACGAGAAACTACCTTTCATATCTGATACAATGACCCGCTCGTCCACCAGCAGATGTGAAAACGGCAAGGGCTCATCGGAATTGGCTTCAGAAATCTGCCCGAAAATCAGATAATTAAGAGGTAATGCCTCCTTTTGTGCCGGGAGAACCATGAAAATATCACCCTGCATCCGGTAAATTAAAGGGAGGTTTTTGATTAATGTTTGAACAGCTTCTTTGGGAGAGGCAAATTTACCTTTTATTGAACAATTATATTCTGAAAGTAATTGATCATTGAAAGAGAATTGAAGGTTGTATTTATCGCGCAGACCGATAAGAATTTTATTCAAAGGTATATTATTCGCGACTATCTCAATCTGTTGCGAATAACTGACAAAACCAGCAAGCAGGAAAAATAAAATAATAAAACTTCGCTTCACGCTTCATTGGATTAATCAACCAAATATTCTTTATCTGATAAGGCTTCAAATGTAAGTCCCAATGACGTGCAAACCAAACCGAGAACCTCCTTTTCAGGTAAAGATTTAGAAAAATTTCCTGTATATGTAAGTTCAGGTTGTGCTCTAAAAACAATTTTTATATTGTACTGACGTTCAATTTCCTGCATCACTGTTACAATTGAAGCACCAGTGAAGACAAACATATTTTCCCTCCATGATTTAGCCGCCCCTGGATTTGCCTGCTGAACAAATCTCAAAAATCCATCTTTATTAATAAAAGCCTGTTCGTTAGGGTTTAATACAATTTTTTCGCTTTTCCCCGCAGATACAACCCGTACTTTTCCTGTGAAACATGTAACATTGTATTCATTATTCCGTGAAAAGATATTAAAACTTGTTCCCAGTACTATTGTTTCTCCACGTTGAGATACCACGCTGAACCGGCTACCTTTATTCACCGTAAAGTAAGCTTCACCATCAAGTTCAATAGTCCGTGAGAACCGATACCAATAGGGGTGATAATTGGCAGTAGATGCTGCATTCATTTCAATTACAGAACTATCAGGCAAACAAAGCGTTAAATGCCGGCCGGCCGGAGTGTGAACAGTTTTTGTATAAAATTTTAAAAATCCTGTTATACTCATCAAAATGAGAAATGATGCTGCTAAAGCCATCCGGTAAAACAGGCTTAAAAAATATCTCTTTTCGCCAGCCACCGGCTGATCCATCCGGGATACAAGTTTTTCCCATACTTCAGCCTGCGAGACAGCATAGTTCAAGTCGATTTCAGGGAAAAGGCTGACCTCAGTTTTCCTGCCTGCATCACTATGAATATTTTTGTTTTTCATCTGCTTCCTATTGCCTTTCTTAAATATTCCAAGGCATTATTCATCCGTTTTTCAACAGCCTTTAAACTTATACCTACACTATCAGCAATTTCTTGATATTTAAGACCGTCCAAACGACTCATAAGAAATACTGTTCGTTGCTTTTCAGGCAGATTTTCGAGTGCTGACTCGTAATTTTTCAACAACTCCGTGTAGTGCATTAATTCATCAGGACTCTCACTTAATGCTTCTGGTACAACCATTGCATTGTATCTCAATATTAAATTACGTTTTCTGAGATTACTGACCAACAAATCACCCGCGATTTTAAATAAAAGAGCTTTTATGTTTCCATTAATCAGTTCCGGCCTTTTTTCCCATATTTTCATAAAAGCATCCTGCGCCAGGTCGGTTGCCAAGTCCTTATCGCCCGACCGGTAGTAAATGTAGTTACGAACACCCTTAAAATGTGTATCAAAAATATTTTTAAACTCTTCCCGCGTCAAGGTTGCGATAACTTAAAGTGAGGTGCGAAACTACAAATTGATTTCTGTTTTGCAATACCGGCTTCTGATTCCTTTTCGGGGATATCAGAAGCCGGATCTGCTGATTGCTGATACCTAAGAATACTATCTTCCCATTCTTCCGAGTGTAATTTCAGTAGTTCCGTCCTGAATTGTACGGGTTGCCTTATTGTCGCAATCGCCAGTTCCATAATCCAAAGAGGCAAATTTCCCGTTACTGGTTTTAAATTCGATGATTCCTTTTACGATGAATTTACACTCTCCCGTTTTTACCAAAGGAGTTGTAATTATTTTAGAATAATCGTTACCTGATGGTCCGGAAACGTGAACTTTACCGGTAATTTCAATCACATCGTCAGCAGGGTTAAATTCAGTATCGGAACCCGTAACCCATGTTCTGTGATGTTCTTCAACACGATGTATTGTTGAACCATTAGGCAGTGTGATTGTCAGGTCGCAATTATCGGAAAACTTTCGCTGAGTATCGTTTGTGCGGGTTTTGAGCGAGGTTCCGGAAATGCAGACCGAATCGGTACAAAAATTTTCGTAAGTTATCTGCCTTGTACTACCTGAAACAAACGGAGCTGCCGAAATAACAATGATAATCTTTCCCTTAAGTACGTGTCCATTGGCCAGAGCAAGGCTGCTGCCATAATCAATTGTCATTGTTCGTGGATAACCGCCATTGGTGGATGTAATGCTTAGATCAGGACATATCCCATCCCTGTACCTTAGTTTGAACCGGGGAAATTGTTCAAACATATTCCTGAACATACCTCCATCACTATAACCTCCGCCAATCACGCCACTTTTAAGGCCACTACTGTAAGCTGTGACCGAACTTGTTCCCAAAGAAAAAACATCCGACTCATAGCTTGATGTCTCCACGACATTTTCGATTTTGCTGTCAAGTGCTACCAGTTCATTCACATTTGTTTTTAATGCGTCCGCGCCAAGAAATCCTGATTTCTGATTACAGCCATAAAAACCCAGGCCAATCGTTGCGATCAAAATTCCGGAAAGTAATTTTTTCATACATGATTTGTTTAAATTGTTATAACTCCATACCGCACGAAAGAATCTTTACCCTACCCTGGATCAGAAATAAATTTAAAAATCGCTACTTATCAATGAGAATTCCCATTTTTTTCATCAGGAAGGTGGCGTTCAGGTTCTGACAAACACCATCCTGCAGTTTATAATCAATACTCATTTCATCCTCTACAATATGGATTTCAAAACATAGATTCCGGATATTCTCCGGGTAATTTCTGATCAGATCACCTAAAACCAGGTCGTGCGTAGCGATCAGACCGACAGATTGGTATTTAATTAATTGCTCGAGCAACGCGATCGATCCGGCCTGTTTATCTCTTGAATTTGTCCCTTTCAAAATTTCATCCAGCAAAATAAATGTTCGCTGTCCGTTCTCCAGCTCCGTAATAATTCCTTTCAGTCGTTTTAATTCAGCATAAAAAAATGACTCTTTTCTCGAGAGTGAATCATTGGTACGGATGCTGCTGTGCAACATTAATGGAAAGAAAACAAAGCTAGTTGCAAAAACAGGAGCGCCTATCATCGCCAAAACATAATTGGTACCCACCGAACGTAAAAAGGTGCTCTTCCCCGACATATTGGCCCCGGTGACAATACAATACTGGTTCCAATCTGAAATTGTAATATTGTTGGTCACACATTCGGTTTTTGGAATGAGCGGATGCCCAAGATTGCTCGCTTCGAAACGAAACCGGTCAACAACAGGTTCCGGATAAGTGTAGTCCGGATTATTAAAGGCAAAGTTGGCCACGGAAGAGAGTGCATCAAACTCACCGATAATTTCGAACCAGTGCGGGATGACCTCCCGGTATCGTGCCTTCCATTTTTCGACTGCAACAAGCATATGGATATTGAAGAGAAAAAGTCCGTTTAACAATACCGCTGCAATGATATTCAGATTAGCATCCATCCAGTTCAACAATCCCGAGAGCTGTTTGATGATTTGTGCCGGAGTTTCAATTCCCTCATGCGAAAGGTGATCTTTTAGTTCAGCTAAAAATGGCGTTTTGAATTTTTCGTTCTCGATTAAGAATAAAAACCGGGCATACTTTGAAATTGTATCAACTTTTGAAGTAAGGCCTGACTGCGTTTTTATCGTTTTACTGCCATAGATCGAGACGACAAATAATTGCAGGATAACCAGCATTATAGGAACCTGTGCAACTATATAACTCATAACAGCAAGGACAATTGATGCAATTGTAATCACCGGCAGCAAAAACCTAACGATATTAATCAGACGGTTGTGCATAAGTGTATTATCGCTTTCGAGCCATTCGCTAAACTCCAGCCGGTCAGTTTCAGTGCTTTTCATCCCGAAAAAAACCAATTGCATTTGCTGGCGAAAATCTATTTTATCCGCTAATTCAGTAACGGCGAGCTGTCGTTCAAATATTTGGTTTTTAAAATTATAGGAACGATTTAAATATTCAGCCAGCCTGTTTTTTCCAAAAATAGTAACACTTCGGTTGATGTAATGAAAGATTGAATTTTTTCCAAAAATATCCAGATCGTAGCTATAGTTATGATCCGGATCAACGAATTCATTTCCCGCTTCAAATGGGGTGTAATCACCTTCCATCGAACGGATCTCATGCTGACAAATCAGGATCAGATGTCCGTAACGTTCAATTTTCGCCTTCAGCAGATTATCCCACCAGGTTAAAAGCAAAAAAGAGATAAGTAAAGCTACAGAAATGTATACAAACAATATCTCATTATCAACCAGGAATTTATAAAATAAAACAAGGGTCAGAAGGAAGCTCAGCAGCCTTGACGCCGGCAGGTTTTTTTGCGTTTTTAAAAGTTTTCCTCTTTCGTTTTCGAAAGTTTTAACCTGTTGCTCATACTTTTCATGAATATGCACCATTTTTTTCAGTATTTTATACGATGTCATTGAAATCCCCTAATGATTACATGGCTAAAAACCTTTTAATTACCTTTCAGAAATTTCACCAAAAATACAAAGGGATTCACTAATTTTGGCACGTACAAAAAATTAACTGAATAAAACCCTAATCCGCCTTCTGGCAGATTAATAAACAATATCCGGAATGAAAGCTGCTGTACTAACCAAATACCGTGAATTTGAAATAAAAGAGATGCCTGTCAGGGAAATTCTGCCCCACGAGGTTTTAGTAAGAATCGAATATGCGAGCATTTGTGGCAGCGATATGCATATTTTTACAGGTGATTTTCATCCCCGAACTCCTGTCCCATTTATTCCAGGACACGAAATGGCGGGGTTTATCGAAAAAACGGGTGATGATGTAAAAACCTTTGCCAAAGGAGAGAAAGTGGCCATCGACCCCATTATCTGGTGTGGTAAATGCCCTGCCTGTATCGAAGGACATTACCCGGCGTGCACATCGTTGAAACTTATTGGAATTGACGAAGACGGAGGATTCTGTGAATATGTAGCTGTTCCTGAATCAATGCTCTATAAGGTACCGTCGCATCTTTCCTCAAAATACGCCTCACTGGTCGAAATTTATGCAATCGGTTTTCATGCCAATAAAAGAGCCGGGGTAAAAACGGGCGATTCATTGGCTATCTGGGGTGCAGGCCGGGTCGGGCAGGTAATACTTCAGGCTGCGAGAACAAAAACCAGCGAAAAAATATTTGTAATCGATATTCTTGACAGCAGACTCAATATCGCTGTAAATTCAAACAATAACATCATAGCCATCAATGCGCTGAAGGAAAACCCGGTCGAAGCCATCAAAAGACATACCGGTGGCAAAGGGGTCGATATTGCCTTCGAAGCGGTGGGTCATGCCCATCCGGTGAAAGATGTTGTACACCCGATCCGCGGGTGCATCCAAAGTATTAAAGGTGGAGGTACGGTATGTGTGCTTGGTTTATCTGACGAAGCAGCACCTATAGTTTTTAAGGAATTAATCTGGAAAGAAGCAAAAATCCTCACCTCCAGGGTAAGCCATGGTGAATTTGCCGAGGCTATCGACCAACTGGCAAAGGGCAATCTGAATCCGGAAGCATTGATTTCGGCGGTAATGCCCCCGGAACAAATTCAAAAAGCATTCGAACTTCTGGAATCCAATCCTGAAAAGTATCTGAAGATTCTTATCAATTTTAGTCCGAATATTTAGCTTTAATGGATAGCGTAAAAACATGATTTTTGTTTCAGACGCAGATCATTTTTGCGTTTGTCCTGAAAATTGGGGTAGCTGATCAATGAGAATAATCGTATTTTTTTACACAAAAAAACCGGATGAAGGTCCGGGTTTTTTTGTGTAAAATATGAGAGAAAAACTAGTTCAAACCTCTGTTTTTCAATAGCGGTTCAATTCCAGGCTCACGACCACGGAATTTCAGGTAGAGATTCATTGCCTCGTCCGTACCGCCACGCTCCAGAATATTTTTACGGAACGATTGAGCTACATTCTGATCGAATATATTCCCTGCTTCAACAAACGCCTGGAATGCATCACAATCGAGTACTTCAGCCCACAAATAACTGTAGTATCCGCTTGAGTACTCGCTACTGGCAAATGTATGGGCAAAATAGGTCGATTTATAACGTGGAATAATTTCAGGAATCAAACCCAGTTTATCCATTGAAGCTTTTTCAAACTGTTCAACATTAATATCACCACCCTCTGTAATTGTGTGATAATCCATATCGAGAATGGCAGCGGCAAGATATTCAACCGTTGCAAAACCCTGGTTGAACTTACCGGATTTCACAATTTTATCAACGAGTGCCTGCGGAATAACCTCCCCTGTTTTGTAATGTTTCGCATAGATTTTGAGTACCTCGGGCTCAGCCGCCCAATGTTCCATAACCTGTGAGGGAAGTTCTACAAAATCGCGGGCTACATTTGTCCCTGCCAATCCTTCGTAATGACATTGCGAAAGTAACCCATGCAAACCGTGCCCGAATTCATGATAGAGTGTTTCCACCTCGTCGTAGCTCAGTAATGCGGGCTTATCTCCCGATGGCTTCGAGAAATTTCCTGTAAGCGAAACAACAGGACGAATATTTTTTCCATCTTTTGTAATATGCTGTTCGCGATAATTGGTCATCCATGCTCCCCCTTTTTTGGAAGTTCTTGGGAAGAAATCCATATAAAGTACCCCGATTTCGGATCCGTCGGCATCTTTAACCTCATAAACTTCGCATTCGGGATGGAAAACGGGCATATCCTGCAGTCTGGTAAAAGTAAGTCCATATAATTTATTTGCGACTGCAAAAACTCCGTCTCGGACATTGTTCAATTCAAAATAAGGGCGGATCTGTTCTTCGTCAAGATCGTACTTTTCCTTTCTGACTTTTTCGGAATAGTACCACCAGTCCCAGCTCTCGAGTTTAAAGTTGCCACCCTCTTTGCCGATCATCGTTTGCATATCCTTAGCCTCTTCCTTTGCCATTTTAATAGCAGGCGTCCATACCTGGTTCAGCAATTTGTACACATTTTCTGGTTTCTTGGCCATATTATCGTCAAGTGTGAAGGCCGACCAACTGTCAAAACCCATGATGTTACCTTTCTGAAGCCGGAGGTTCACAATCCTGCTGATAACCGCTTTATTATCATTTGTATTGTTATTATTGCCGCGAGTGTACATTGCCTTATAGATTTTCTCGCGTAAACTGCGTTTTTCGGCATAGGTAACGAAAGGAATCCAGCTTGGTTTCTGAAGCGTGAAAACCCATTTCCCGCTCATTGAATCAGCTTTTGCCTCCTCAGCAGCTCCGGCGATAGCAGATTCGGGCAAACCGGCCAGATCTTCTTTTTTGTCAATCACCAGTTTAAAAGCATTCGTCTCGGCGAGCATATTATCACCAAATTTAAGTTCGAGTAACGCAAGCTCTTCATTAACCTTTTTCAACTGTTCTTTTTTGTCAGCCGGAAGATTCGCGCCACCACGAACAAAACCTTTGTAGGTCTCCTCAAGCAATCTCGATTGCTCAAGGTTCAGATTTAGGGAACTCTTCTGATCATTTACTGCCTTTACACGGGCAAAAAGCTCTTCATTCAGATTAACAGCATCATTGTGTTGTGATAACAAAGGCAATACTGTCCGTGCAATTTCCTGCATCGAATCGTTGGTAACAGCTTCTTTCAAATTAAAGAAAACCCGGTTTACGCGATTTAACAACGATCCGCTATAATCAAGCGCCTCAATTGTATTAGCAAAGTCAGCAGGTTTATCCGAATCAATAATACTTTTAATTTCGGCATCGTGTTGTTTGATCCCCTCTTCAAAGGCAGGTAAATAATTCTTATTGAGAATTTTATCAAATGGGGGAACTTCGAAAGGTGTATTGTAGGCCTCAAAAAATGGATTCATTTCTGTGGATTTTTTCGCTTGTTTGACACAGGAAGTCATAATAATTACGGCTACCAAAGGAATAAATAACTTTTTCACGTTCATATTGAGTTGATGGACAATCAGATTATCGGGCAAAACTACTAAAAAGTACAATTAATCGTATTAGTGCCGGGTATGACTTAATTCATGTTATGGGCGAAATAAGGCAAAATTCCGCGTCACAAAATGGGCAGATTTTATAAACTCATTAAACATCACGGGGCAGGTTATAACGAATTGTAATGAACTACAATTTTTGTCAGTCCATCGTCACCCTTGGCCGAAATCTTGTTTTTTGAAATATAGGATTCCATCTCGCTCTTTTTCTCCCCGAACATTTCGAGCAATCCCTTTTTATTGGTAATCAATCTGGCAGGTGCTCCGCCAACTGACAAATAATGATCTTTTACCGGGGTATCAAAACGGGCGGGTTTGGGTTCTGCATAAGCCTTAACCTGTTCTTTATCAAGGAATTTTACGCTATATTTAACAAGCAGGGTAGCTTTCCCTTCAGTCAGGATTTCGAAGAAACTACTTTTTATTTTATCGCCTTCTAAATATTCCATATAACCAAAAACTGAACCCCCAAACTCTGCTCTTTTGACAAGATCTTTAGGATCAATATTATAGTTATCCTTATCCTTCTGGAATTCCAGGTCGTCTGTATAACCGTTGTACCTTAAAGGAATCTCAGTGTATACTGACCCGTCCTTGGTGGTTATTTTTCCCGGCAGGAATTCTTCATCCAGAAATGGGGTCCCCTCGACGTCTGAAAGACTTATACTATTACGGAAGTAAGTGCCTTCGGTAATTTTTTTAAACCTGAAATTGTCCATCAACCCATTCATCATCGTTTGAGCACTCAGGGAGTTGAAGGTTACAAAGATTATGGCAATAAAAAACAAAACTGGTTTCATTGAAATATATTTTATAGTTTACGCGAGGTTAAATATAAGCAAATAATAATACAATAAAAATAGTCATTCAAAGTAAATTGGGAACTATTTTTTGTTGCGAGGCATCGACTATCTTTGAACCAAAATTTAAGCTTTGAAAAACCAGTTGCTCTCACATCACCTCAAATTACATTTTATTGTATTGATTTATGGTTTTACTGCCATCCTTGGAAAATTGATCAGTATGCCGGCTGCACAACTGGTCTGGTACAGGATGTTAATTGCCCTGATTACGTTCTTTATTTTCATCCGGTGGAAAAAAACAGATATCTCGCTTACCTGGGAACAATTTTTTAAATTATTTGGAACTGGAATAATTGTTGCCCTGCATTGGATCACATTTTTTGGGGCCATAAAAATTGCAAATGTCTCGGTTGCACTTGGATGCCTGGCCACAACCACACTTTTCACGAGCTTGCTTGAACCATTTTTCTTCCGCAAGCGCATTAATGCAGCTGAAGTAATTGTTGGAGTGCTGATTATTTTAGGATTATACCTGATTTTCAGGTACGAAACCAGGTATCTGACCGGTGTAATAGTGGCACTTATCTCGGCTTTCCTGGCAGGTTTATTTACCGTTATCAATAAAAAAATGGTCATGCATCATAAAGCCACAGTAATCAGTTTTTATGAGATGATAGGTGGAATCTGTTGTGTTACGATTTATTTGCTGTTTTCAAATGAAGATGCCATGGTTTCCGTTCTTCCTTCTCTGATGGATTTTATTTATTTGCTGGCTCTGGGAACCATATGTACGGCGTACGCATTTGCCATCCAGGTCGATGTAATGAAGCATCTGTCCGCGTATATTGTAGCATTAACCATTAATCTGGAGCCGGTATACGGCATTGTTATGGCCTATTTTTTATTCGGTGAAACCGAACATATGACGAAAGGTTTTTATTTTGGAACGATGATTATTCTCGCATCCGTCCTTGGTTTTCCTTTGTACCATTATTACCTTAAGAGAAAGCGGGAGGGAATTAGAAGATGAGAGGGGCAGGGAGCAGGGGGCTAAGAGCGAAGAGCTAAGAGCAAAGAGCTAAGAGCAGAGAGCTAAGAGCAGAGAGCTAAGAGCAAAGAAGGGGCGAAAATGAGCCAATTTATTAATTTGCCAATTCGTCAATGTTTTAAGGTTGGATTCACAGAATATTTTACCAGGAGCAACAGCTAATCTTAGTTTTGAATTCGTGGAATTCGTCGTAATTCGTGAAATTCGTTATTCGTAATTCGTTATTCAAACTGATTGATTACTCCCTTATCGAGCATTTCAGGTTCAATACCCAGATCATTCTCAAGAAATTCATCCATCTCCTCTTCGGAAAGGAACTCGGCGACAACCCCGTTAAAAATTACCGTGCAATTGTCAGGTGATTGCAAAATTTTCAGGCCCGGTAATTCAGGACTGAAATCCTTCACCGGAAAACCCTCATTTTCACCCTCCTCCGCTTCAATATCCTGGAGATAACGGGTATAATAATCCCGTGCAGGGAACAGTTCATCGAGCACATCTTCCTCTTCGGCACGCTCGTAAAACTCAGTAACTGTGAGCCTGTAAATCAACAAAGTTCCTTTTCCGTTAATAAAAAGGATGTCAGCAAATGGTTTTTCAGGCCGGTTTTCAAGCTCGTTAAAATCTAATTCCTCAACTTTTGCCAAAAACCTTGGGTGGTGATTGTGTAGAATAAATTCTGCCGGCTGATCATCCTTGGCCATTATGTCGTTACAAATAAGATATTTAGATGTCTTCATCCCGGGATTAATTTTGGATTAATAGTATAAATCATGTTCAGACAATAATCAGATTTCCTCAAAATCACGATTCCTTAACTAATTTTGGCGCAAGTTAAATATTTTTTGAGCGAAAATGCCTGATGTATACGATCCGATTCGCAAACATCCATGAAAATTAGTTGTGTGAAGATTATTAATAATAAATTAGCCGTAAAATCAGTTAAATGAAGCCGGATGTCTATTTGTTTAATCCTACGTGCGAACTGGCCGTAGCCAATGGTTCCACCAATTATATGGCTCCTGGGAAACTGCGCCGATTTGAAGATGAGCTCAGTACATTGCCGGGATTTCTTGCTTCGCCTACAGATTTGGTATTAGTAAACCAGGTGCCGGGACCACAGTTTACAGACCGGCTGGAAATGGCAGGATTCAACCATCCGGTATTTTTTTCCAGGGAATTGTTACTTGCCGACCCTGAATTCAGTGCTTGTGCCAAAGGATTTCTCTACCCGTGGGGCTGGAGTCCCGCCATGCATAAAGTACTCGCATCTATAAAACCAGGATGTTGTCCTGAATTTTTAAATTCTCCTGTTGCCGAATGGCGCGAAATCCACCGCGATCTGTACAACCGGAAATCGGCCCTTAATCTCCTGAAAAATATTACCAAACAGCAAATTTCTGATCAATGGCTGTCGTGGAACGATTTTCCTGAAATATGTACAAGCCATGAGCAAATTATTGCATTGCAGCAAAAATGGGGCAAGGTAGTTGTAAAGGCACCATTGAGTTCTTCGGGCCGGGGATTGCAGGTACTTCGTCCCGGGGAATACAACCAAACAAACAGACAAGTCATTTCGGGAGTCCTGAAACAACAGGAATTTGTCATCACAGGTCCCTGGCATAAGAAAGTGCTTGATCTCTCGTTTCAGTTTTTCTCTTTTGGAGACGGGAAAGTTGAATACAGAGGCCTGACCACATTCTCCACCGATCATTTGGGTCGTTATTCAGGAACTTACCTTCAGGAACTTCCACCTGATATGGAACAGGAATTAAAGGAATTCATACAACAGCATATCCCGGCTGCATTCAAAGTACTCGAACAGGCATTAATTTCAAGTGATTATTCAACCAGCTATTATGGATGGCTGGGAGTTGATGCGCTGATCTGGAGATCGGATGACGGTGTCCTGAAATTCCATCCCTGCCTCGAAATTAATTGCCGGTTTACCATGGGGGCCATCGCATTAAGTCTCAGGACTCATCTTGCGGAGCAATCGGCGGGAGAATTCCGGATTATGCACGGTAAAGAGGGACAATTCAACCGGTTTTGTGATGAAATGGTGAAAAATGAACCCCTAATTATGGAAGGCGGGAAAATTGTAAGCGGATTTCTGCCTGTTACCCCAGATCCGCCAAACGTGCTATCCGGAGCATGGATAAGTGTTAAAGTTAATGAAAGTATGAAAATTCGTGGAATCTTTCGCTCAAATTTCATTCCCCCTCTTCTCCCAATTTCGCTTTCATATCTGCAAACAAACTATTATTGAAAGGGGTATAAGTATTCTGAGCAGGTTGTTCTTCGATCTCAAAAATGATTTCATCAATCCGTAAGTCGTTAAAACCAATACCGGTAACTCCTGATACCTGTTTTCTAACGGCAATCTCCTCTGCACCGATTTCTCTCATATGAATTACCCTTCCAATCATGCCGATGACATCACCAACAGGCAGCGATTTCCCGGCAATTTCACATATCCGGTCAATTATTTCATTAATCTGGTCCTCCTGGCCACTGATAATATTCTTTTGCATAACCTTGTAATTTTATTGAACATAAACCCATCCTGATACATCAAAAATAATAGTGACTATTTTCCTATATTTGCGCTCTCAAAATGACAACACAAAAGTAATGGAAATCTTAATCAGGAATAAAGTAATTGAAGCAATCAAAATTCTTTACGGACAGGATGTTGACGAAAAACAGGTACAGGTTCAAACGACCCGAAAGGAATTTACGGGCGATAAAACCCTCGTGGTTTTTCCTTTTCTGAGGCTTTCAAAAAAGTCGCCAGGACAGACAGCCGAAGATATTGGAACCTACCTGGTAAATTCAATTGGCGTTATTTCCGGATTTAATATTGTAAACGGATTTCTTAATCTGGTAATAGACAACAGTTACTGGATGGCTCAACTTGGCAATGCTGCCAATGATGAAAAATACGGATTCAGAACTTCCACCGACGATTCCGAGTTGGTGATGATTGAGTACTCCTCTCCCAACACCAATAAACCACTTCATCTGGGACATATCCGGAACAATTTGCTGGGTTATTCCATTAGTGAAATTATGAAAGCCAACGGCAATAAAGTTGTGAATACCAATATTGTCAACGACCGGGGCATTCATATCTGCAAGTCAATGCTTGCCTGGAAAAAACTGGGAAATGACGAGACACCTGAATCAACCGGTAAAAAAGGGGATCATCTAGTCGGAGAGTATTACGTAAAATTTGATCAGCTTTATAAAACGGAGATAGCTGAACTGGTTGCGCAGGGAATGAGTGAAGATGAGGCTAAAGATAAAGCGCCCATCATCAACGAGGCACGCGAAATGCTCCGTCAATGGGAAGCAAACGATCCGGAAACACGCGATCTCTGGAAGCGCATGAACAACTGGGTGTATACCGGGTTTGCTGAAACTTACAAAACACTGGGTGTTGACTTTGATAAAATTTACTACGAATCAAACACCTACACAATAGGCCGTGATGAAGTGCTGCGTGGTGTAAAAGAGGGAATCTTCGAACAGATGGATGATAATTCGGTTTGGGCTGATCTTGGAAAAGATGGCCTTGACCGCAAAATTCTGCTTCGATCAGATGGTACTTCTGTTTACATGACCCAGGATATTGGCACCGCTAAAATACGCTATGCAGATTTCCCGATTAATCACATGGTATATGTAGTTGGAAATGAGCAAATTTATCATTTCCAGGTATTGTCCCTTCTGCTCGATAAACTGGGTTACAAATGGGGCAAAGATCTTTACCATTTTTCGTACGGAATGGTTGAATTGCCGCAGGGAAGGATGAAATCACGTGAAGGAACCGTGGTTGATGCTGATGATCTGGTTGCAGACATGATCGATGTTGCCCGAAAAGTATCCGAAGAACTGGGGAAACTGGATGGTTATTCAGACCAGGAGAAAGAGAAAATCTATCATACTGTGGCACTGGGTGCTTTGAAATATTTTATTCTTAAGGTCGATCCTAAAAAGACCATGCTCTTTAATCCTGAAGAATCGATTGATTTCAACGGAAATACCGGCCCGTTTATCCAATACACCTACGCCCGGATCCAGAGTGTTCTGCGCAAAGCAACTGATGCAGGAATCGTGATCACTCAACAAGTCCCGGCAATTGTTATGAATGACAAGGAAAGTGCCCTGATAAAAATCCTAAGCAATTTCCCCGATGTTGTGAAAGAAGCCGGATTGAATCACAGTCCTGCCCTTGTTGCCAACTTTGTTTACGAACTTGCCAAAGAATTCAACCAGTTCTATCATGATATTACCATCATGAACGAACCCGATGAACAGGTACGTATCTTCAGGTTGTTGCTGGCTAAAACTATAGGTCAAACCATTAAAAACGGCTTTTCGTTACTGGGAATTGAAGTGCCGGAAAGGATGTA
>JBBRGI010000005.1:0-27277 GCA_038240855.1 Bacteroidales bacterium
ATTTTTCGTTTGGCCTTTAACCCAGTTTAATGCATTTACGAAAGCTTCGATCCAGGGGGTTACCTGGTCGTCCTTGCGCTCTGCAGGGTAATTGGGCCATTGCCATGGATATATCGATCTTTCAAGATGAGGCATCATCGCAAGATGACGTCCGTCTTCCGAACAGATCGCAGCAGTATCATAATCCGACCCATTGGGATTACCAGGATAGTTATTGTATGAGAATTTAACCGGAATTTGGTACTTCTTTTCCGGGTAAGGCATCACAAACTTTCCTTCGCCGTGTGCCACCCAAACGCCGAGACTTTTCCCCGAAAGGGATTTAAACATCACAGATTGATTTTCGAGCACATCAACACTTACGAAGCATGACTCAAATTTATGGGAATCGTTGTGTGCCATTTTCACGCGTGACGCATGTCCCGGATTAACCAGGTCGAGTTCCACCATCAACTGACATCCGTTGCAGATCCCTAAACTAAGGGTATCAGCTCTTTGGTAGAAATTATACAGGGCAGTCCTGGCTTTTTCATTGTATTTAAACGATCCGGCCCAGCCCTTTGCAGAACCGAACACATCGGAGTTCGAAAATCCGCCTACCAAAACGATCAGGTTCAGTTCCTCAAGTGTCTCACGTCCGCTGATCAGGTCGGTCATATGCACATCCTTCACATCAAAACCGGCCAGGTACATACTCCAGGCCATTTCACGGTCACCATTACCTCCTTCTTCACGGATAATAGCCGCTTTTATTCCCGACGGTTTACGACGTTTGGGATCGATACCCAAATCCTTAAACAGGCCTGTAAACGATCCGAAATCGTATTTCAGTTCATTTTTTTTATAATTTGCAAAACGTTCTGCGGCAAGCTTTTCACCGCTTTGTCTGCGATCGAGCAGATAAGAAGGTTTAAACCACTGATCACGCAATGCATCGATGTCGAAATCAAAATGGTCATTGCCATTGACAACAGATAATTTACGATTAAGGGTAGGTGTTCCTATTTTACTGTAACCGATTTCTTTGGTATTCAGTAAGTTTTCAAATGCTATATAATCTTCCGGTTGAACCAAAATACCGGGGTTTTCACTAAACAATGCCTTCACACTGTCTGTTTCTCCCAGCCCCTTAAGATCGACCTGAATGCCACCAACTTTTTGGGCAAAACACATTTCGAGAAGTGTAGTTAAGATACCACCTGATGAAATATCATGGCCTGCCAGAATTGATTGGTTTTCAATTAATTCCTGTATTGTATTAAATGCTTTAACGAAGTAAGCTGCATCGGCAACGGTGGGTGTACTTTCTCCAAGTTGGCTCAGTACCTGTGCCAGGGAACTGCCACCCAACGATTTTGGTGCTTTGGAGAAATCAATGTAATACAACGATTTTGACGGATCGACGAAAAGCACGGGTTCAACGATTTTGCGGACATCAGAGACTTGGCCCGAAGCAGAAATTATCACAGTACCGGGAGCATACACCACATCGTTCCTGTACTTCTGTGTCATTGAAAGCGAGTCCTTCCCGGTAGGAATATTAACACCCAAGGCTCTTGCAAAGACGGAAGCTGCTTCTACACCACTATAGAGACGGAAATTCTCTCCCTGGTTTTTGGCGGGCCACATCCAGTTGGCAGACAATGATATTCCTTTAATGCCGTGTGTCATAGGCGCCCAGATGATATTGGTCAGCGATTCGGCAATTGAAAGGACGGAGCCGCTGGCCGCATCGATCAGTCCTGCCACAGGTGCATGACCAAGGGATGTAGCGATTCCTTTATTACCCTGGTAATCAATGGCGACTACCCCAAGGTTATTCAGAGGGAGCTGTAATGGACCAGCACATTGCTGTTTGGCAATCTTTCCGGAAACCGAACGGTCTACCTTATTGGTGAGCCAGTCTTTACAACCTACAGATTCAAGTTGAAGAACCTGTGAAATATATTGATTTACCTTCGATTGATCGTATTTTAAGGGTGAAAAGGAAGTTTTTTTCGATTCATCTTCCAAAACCGTTTTTGGTGGTTTGCCAAACATATAGGCGAGGTCCCAGTTGATGGGTTTTTCACCGGTTTTACGGTTGACGAATGTAAATTTATGATTTCCGGTGGTTTCTCCTATCACATAAATCGGTGAGCGTTCGCGTTCGGCTACCCGGGTGATCCAGTTGATATTTTCGGCACCAGTTACAAATCCCATACGTTCCTGTGATTCGTTACCTACAATTTCCTTAGCCGACAGGGTAGGGTCGCCAATGGGTAACTGATCGATATAGATCTCACCACCAGTCTCTTCAATGAGCTCCGAGAGACAATTCAAATGTCCTCCTGCACCGTGGTCATGGATCGAAATAATGGGATTGTTACCCGATTCTGCAAGTGCCCTGATTGTGTTGTAAGCTCTTTTTTGCATTTCGGGGTTGGCACGCTGAACGGCATTTAATTCGATATGACTCTCAAATTCACCGGTATCGACAGACGAAACGGCACCTCCTCCCATCCCAATGCGGTAATTATCGCCTCCAAGAAGCACCACTTTATCTCCGACACCGGGTACACTTTTTAGACAATCTTCCTGACGTGCGTAACCGATGCCGCCAGCCTGCATGATTACTTTATCGTAACCGAATTTTTTTTGGTTTTCGAAGTGCTCGAAGGTGAGAACTGAGCCATTTATCAGTGGTTGTCCGAATTTATTTCCAAAGTCTGAGGCGCCGTTCGAAGCTTTTATTAGTATTTCTTCAGGGGTCTGGTATAACCATGGACGTGCTTCTGTGGCATCTTCCCATGAGCGCCCCTCTTCATCATTACGTGAATAGGCCGTCATATAAACTGCGGTTCCGGCAACCGGAAAACTTCCTTTGCCGCCAGCCATCCGGTCACGGATTTCGCCGCCAGTCCCTGTTGCTGCACCGTTAAATGGTTCTACCGTCGTGGGAAAATTATGGGTCTCTGCCTTGAGTGAGAGAACAGTTTGAATATCAGTTACCTGAAAGTAATCGGGTTTGTCCTGAGTAATTGGTGCAAATTGCTCGGAGACAGGTCCCTGAGTAAACGAACAATTGTCCTTATAGGCCGAAATAACTGTATTTGGATTTGCTTTTGTGGTCTCCTTAATAAGCTGAAACAGCGTGGAAGGTTTCTCGATGCCATCTATTATGAAATTACCGTTAAATATTTTGTGGCGGCAATGTTCGGAATTGACCTGTGAAAATCCAAATACTTCGCTGTCAGTTAACTTCCGTCCCATCTTTTGCGAAACCTCATTAAGATAATTGATCTCATCATCACTTAACGCCAATCCTTCCTGGCTGCTATAAGCGGCGATATCATCTATATAAAGGATGGGTTCCGCTTGATGGTATATGGTAAATATTTGTTGATTAAGTTCCTTATAGACAACCTGGAGCATCGGATCAAACTTTGGATGTTCGTTCTGCGATTCAAAGAGCTCTTCAATGCGGATAATTCCCTGAACTCCCATGTTCTGAGTAATTTCAACTGCATTTGTGCTCCATGGAGTGATCATTTCCTTGCGTGGTCCGATATAGATTCCGGAAACCGTTTCCTGTGAAATTAAGGTGGCCTGATCAAAAAGCCAGGTTAGTTTTTCGATGTCGGATTTGTTCAGTTCCTTTTGAGTATCAACTGCTAAAAGATTTGATTTTCCTTTAAAAAAGAGGATCATTGAAGTTTGTTTTAATTGACAATACCAGGGTTATCACTGATCGCAAAGATAAGGAAAATTATCCCCTTACTCCGGTTTCCATTCCCATACCTTTATCAGCGAAGGGAAGGCTTTTGGTTTATAGATTGACTGGTTATAAAAAATCCGGATACACTCCTGGATGCCTTCTGTAACACTCGGATGCGGATGAATGCTTTGCAATACCTCATGTAAGCGGATATCTGAATTGATCAGGTAGGCGATTGACACAATAAATGCCGAAGCCTGCGGACCGGCAGCCCGCATTCCCAGAATTTTTTCCGAACCGTCATTGCTCACAATAATCTTTATAAATCCATTGGTACTGCGCATGGCGATTGCACGATTCACGAGCTCATTTGAGTAATAGGCTGCTTTATAAGGTATCCGTTTTTCGCGCAACGATTTTTCATTGGCTCCTACGGCAGCGAGCTCAGGCTTAAAAAACATCAGTGTAGGCATATACGAATAATCAAGCCGATAATTCGACTCGCCGAAGATAGCCTCCACGATAAATCTGCCCTGCTCTTCGGCGACTCCGTAGAGCGCTTTTTGTCCCGTCACATCGCCTGCAGCGAAAATATTGCACTGATGAAAATCGCCTATCGCACACTCCTCATTAATATTCAGGTACCCTCTTACGTTGGGTTGAATATCTACATTTTCAAGACAGAGCTTCTCTATATTTGCTTCACGTCCTATCGAAACCAGAAGTATGTCAACTTCCACAACCTGGCTGTGTCCGTCGTCGTAGTCAAGCACCACTTCAAGGTGATCTTTTTCTTTGCGCACTGTACGCAGTGTGGCGGTATGGTGAATTATCACGCCGTTTTTCTCAAGATTATCGGAAACAAAATCACTTACATCATCATCTTCGAAGGGAATTACACGATGTGTCCGGTCGAGCAAATGTACTTCGGTCTGGCGGAAATTTGAAAAAATCGCAGCAAATTCACAGCCGATAATTCCGGATCCCAGGATCATCATTCGTTCAGGGAAACTTTCCAGGTTAAGTAAACCGTCAGAATCAAAAATAAGTTTTTGATCAACGGGCAGTTCGGGCAGTTTGCGGGGTTTAGAGCCTGTTGCTATGATGATAAAATCAGCTTCAATTATTTCTGTGCCATGCTCACCCGTAATCTCAAGGGTTGTACGGTTCAGAAATTTAGCAAATCCGCGTTTGTAGGAAATGGTTCCCCAATTATCGCTTTTAGTGGAGAAAGATTCAATCTGCGATAACATTTGATATTGCTTGGTCTTGGCAGCAGTTATTACCGTTTTTTTCACCATGTTGTAATCAACCTGAAGCCCCGAAGCACGGTAACCGCGGTCAACGGCTGCTGCTATCGAATAATCAACGGAGAGTTCCCACATTGTTTTCGAGGTTAACGGGCCATTCATTATTCCTGTCCCTCCCGTATGGCCTCCCTCGATCAGGCAAACATTTTTTCCAAAATCGACAGCTCTCATTGTGGCTGCAAAGCCTCCGGGACCGCTCCCAATCACGGCCAGATCAAATTTAACCATTTCTTTACATTGTTTTTATGAAGCAAACATACGAAAGTTTAAAAAAGTTTACATCTAATTGCCTGAAATTATGCTCAATTTTTTCACTTTCCGAATGATTCTAACTAATGGTTCGATTTTTTTAAAATATTACTTATTTCACCCGTTTTCCTTTTTAGCCACATTAATAATATTTACCTTTGCGGCAATTTTAAAATAGTAATTTTTTCATATGAAGCTAGTTAGATATGTTACTGCTGAAGATGCGGTCAAAGTTATTAAATCAGGCGACCGGGTTCATTTAAGCAGTGTTGCTGTTACCCCACACCGGTTAATCAAAGCAATGGTGGAGCGCGGACGCGCCGGAGAACTTTTTGATGTGAAAATTCAGCATCTTCATATTGAAGGTGCAGTTGAATATGCAAATCCGGAATTTGAAGGAATATTTGATGCCCAGCAATTCTTTGTGGGGGCAAACCTTCGCAAACAAACCCAGGCTGGATATGCAGATTATATTCCGGTTTTCCTGAGCGAAACACAAAAATTGATCCGTGAAGGCTATTTGAAAGTCAATGTTGCCTTGATTATGGTTTCTTTACCTGACAAACATGGTTATGTTTCACTTGGAACTTCTGTTGATGCGACTCTTGCCGCGGTTGAATGTGCAGATACTGTGATCGCTTTAGTAAATCCGAATGTCCCGCGCGCATGGGGAGATGCAATGATCAGGCTCGACCAGATTGATCTGTTTGTCGAAGACGATGCACCCCTTTACGCTCATAATCTTGAACGATTGTCCGAAATTGACATTGCTATCGGTAAAAATGCTGCGGCATTGATTGAAGATGGCGCCTGTTTACAAATGGGAATCGGTGGTATACCCAATGCTGTTCTGTCTCAACTTGGGAATCATAAAAATCTCGGTGTTCATACAGAGATGTTTGCCGACGGAATTCTTCCCCTGGTTGAAAAAGGGGTGGTTACAGGCAGTATGAAAAGTATCGACAAAGGAAAGATGGTAGCATCGTTTCTGATGGGATCGAAGGCATTGTATGATTTTGTTGATGATAATCCTTTGGTTGCCATGATGGATGTTGGCCATACAAACAATGTTGCTGTGATTCGCAAGCTTGATCGTGTAACCGCAATTAACTCAGCACTTGCCATTGATTTAACAGGCCAGGTTTGTGCCGATTCAATCGGGATCAAACATTATTCAGGGGTAGGGGGACAAATCGATTTTATTCGTGGAGCAGGGCACTCCTTCAGGGGAAAGCCGATAATCGCCATGCCGTCAGTGACAGCAAAGGGATTGTCAAAAATAAGTCCAACACTAATTGAGGGATCGGGCGTTGTATCAACTCGTGCCAATATCCATTGGGTAGTTACAGAAAATGGTGCTGTAAACCTATATGGAAAGACTTTACAGGAAAGAGCCCGTTTGCTTACCTCAATAGCCCATCCAAATCATCGTGCTATGCTCGACCAGGCCGCATTTGAAAGATTTGGTTCACATTATCATTTCGTACAGAAATCAAAATAATTCAGCGTTTCAAGGCAGGAATACCCTGCCTTGAAACGTTAAAACAAATCATTATATAAATACATATAACTATGAATGTATCACATATTGAACACATTGGCATTGCAGTGGTGAGTCTTGAAACTGCAATTCCTTATTATGAAACACTTCTGGGAATAAAGTGTTATGCAACCGAAGAAGTTTCGGATCAAAAGGTAAAAACCGCCTTCTTTAAAGTAGGTCAAACCAAAATTGAATTATTGGAATCAACAGATCCTGAAGGTCCGATCGGTAAATTTCTTGAGAAAAAAGGCCCTGGTGTTCATCATCTCGCCTTTGCCGTTAATGATGTAAACAGTGCACTTCAGGAGGCGAATGATGCAGGTATTCAATTAATTGACAAACAGGGAAGAAAGGGCGCTGAAGGGTTAACAATCGGATTTTTACATCCCAAATCAACTTTAGGAGTACTTACAGAACTTTGCAGTGAATAGTTTTCAGCATTAACATAACAAATAGTACGATGAGCAATCAGGACAAAATCAAACAATTGATTGACCTTCGTGCGGAGGCCAAACTTGGTGGTGGAGCGAAAAGAATTGAATCGCAACATGCCAAGGGTAAATTAACCGCACGCGAACGGATCGATTTATTTCTTGACGAAGGGAGTTTCGAAGAATTCGACATGTTTGTCACCCATCGCTGTACCAATTTTGGTATGGAGAAAACCAAATTTCTGAGCGATGGAGTCGTTACAGGACGTGGAACAGTTGATGGCCGGACCGTTTTTATTTTTTCTCAGGATTTTACGGTTTTCGGGGGCTCTCTTTCTGAAACCTATGCACAGAAGATTTGTAAAGTAATGGATATGGCCATGAAAGTTGGCGCTCCATGTATCGGTATTAATGATTCTGGAGGTGCACGAATACAGGAAGGTGTTACAGCCCTGGCTGGTTATGCCGAAATCTTCCAGCGTAATATCATGGCTTCGGGAGTTATTCCCCAGATCTCTGCCATTTTTGGTCCTTGTGCAGGTGGTGCTGTTTATTCACCGGCATTGACCGACTTTATTGTGATGTGTAAAGACACCAGTTACATGTTTGTTACTGGTCCAAAGGTGGTTAAAACGGTTACCGGTGAAGTTGTTACTGACGAACAACTTGGTGGTGCTGTTGTACATGGCTCAAAATCAGGGGTTACCCATTTTGTCTCCGACTCGGAAGAGGAAGGTTTATTGCTCATTCGTAAATTACTCTCCTATCTGCCACAAAACAACCTTGAGGATCCACCAATTGCACTGTGCGAAGACCCTATCGATCGTCTGGATGCTCATTTAAATGATATTATTCCTGAAAATCCAAACAAGCCCTATGATGTTAAGGATGTAATCCATTCAATTGTCGATTACGGCGAATTTATGGAAGTTCACCGGAATTATGCGCAGAATATTGTTGTTGGATTTGCACGCTTTAATGGTATGCCTGTTGGTCTTGTTGCCAATCAACCGGCTTACCTGGCTGGCGTTCTGGATATTAATGCTTCACGAAAAGCTGCACGTTTTGTACGCTTCTGTGATGCATTTAATGTTCCATTGGTCACCCTCGAGGATGTTCCCGGATTTCTGCCCGGTACAGCACAGGAATATGGTGGTATCATTATCCACGGGGCAAAATTGCTGTTCGCCTATGGTGAAGCAACAGTACCTAAAATTACGGTAATTCTGCGCAAAGCATATGGTGGTGCTTACTGTGTGATGAGTTCCAAGCATTTGCGCGGAGACCTTAATTATGCATGGCCACAGGCTGAAATCGCTGTCATGGGACCCAAAGGTGCCATTGAAGTATTGCAGAATAAAAAGATCGCAGCCTTACCCGATGATGCAGCCCGTGCAGAGTTCATTGCCAAAGCCGAGGCCGAATATAAAGAGGAATTTGCAAATCCTTATAATGCCGCCAAATATGGTTACATAGATGATGTAATCGAACCTCGAAACACAAGGTTCCGAATTATCAGGGCGTTGCAATCGCTGGCCACGAAAAAAGATTCAATGCCGGCGAAAAAACATTCAAACCTTCCGTTATAATTTGAGTAATATGCTAAAAAATAAAGTAAGTATTTTAAAGCTGACCTTGCTCGTTTTATTCCTTATTGGTATCAGGAATGTGAATGCACAAAGTTCAATTAATTTGCGTATTAATGAATATCTTGTTCATAATGACTCAAATTATGTGGATGATTTCGGTCAGCACGGTCCCTGGATTGAAATTTTCAACTCAGCTTACAATTCAGTGAATATCGGTGGGCTATATCTTACAGATGATATTACGAATTCCACAAAATACTTTGTCCCAAAAGGTCAGCCATCCACATTAATAGCACCACAGAGTTATATTGTATTTTGGGCAGACAATGAGCCTGACAGGGGCATTCTTCACCTGAATTTTACACTGAAGGAAGGAAATACAATTTACCTGATTGAGAGCAACGGACGAGACATACTGGACAGTGTGACAATCAGCTCCCCACCGACCACCGATATCACTTTTGGACGACTTGTAGACGGAGGTGCAGAATGGGGATACCTTGATAAATCAACCCCTAATGCCAATAATGATACAAGGATCAAGGTTTCGGGTGCAGAAAAATTTGTTATAGTCGATCCGAGTGGTGTTGGAATGATAGTTATCGCAATGTCAGTAGTATTTTCCGCACTGGCATTTCTTTACCTGTTTTTTAAACTGCTGGGACATACAATGAACCAAGAGGTAAGGGCATCTAAAAAAAGGGAAGTTGCTGTTACACCTGGATTAGTGAGGAGAGGGGTTTCGGGTGAAGTGAACGCAGCTATTGCAATGGCATTATACCTTTATGGTGCTCAGTTGCATGATCAGGAAGATCCTGTAATCACAATAGCCAAGGTATCACGAATATATTCGCCCTGGAGTTCAAAAATTTATGGATTAAGAAAATCACCAAGATAAATCAGTCTGAAAATGAAAAAGTTTAAATTTAAAATAAACGGCAATCAATACGATGCTGAGATACTGAGTGTCGAGGATAATATTGCTGAAATCGAAATAAATGGCACAAGATACGAAGTTGAAGTTGACAAGACCATGCAGCCTGTCAAAACGCCCAAACTGGTACGCAGTGTTTCGGTTCCTTCAACGGATGCCCATCCTTCCATAGCCAAAACTGCCAATCCAGGTAGTCCCAAGGGTGCCGGAACGATTAAATCGCCACTGCCCGGCGTTATTCTTGAAATGATGGTCCGTGAAGGCGACATCGTAAAAATTGGCCAACGCCTGCTTGTGCTCGAAGCCATGAAAATGGAAAATAACATTGAAGCTGATAAGGCTGGGAAAGTTATTACTATTGCCAAACATAAAGGAGATTCGGTAATGGAGGGTGATGTATTAATTGTGATTGGAGAATAATATGGAACATACAAGTTTTCTTGATTTTGTAATCGATCACCTTGGTCAGTTCTTTGAGTATACCGCATTTGCCAATCTGACAATTGGCCATATTGCTATGATATTGATCGGTCTGATCTTCATATATCTTGCCATTGCCAAGGAGTATGAGCCGATGTTGCTGATTCCTATCGGTTTTGGTATCCTGGTGGGTAATATCGCGTTTTATCCGGGTTTAAAAATTGGGATTTACGAAAGTGGGAGTGTATTGAATTATTTGTATTTTGGGGTACTTCAGGGGATATATCCTCCGTTGATCTTCCTCGGAATCGGAGCGATGACCGACTTTTCAGCATTAATTTCGAATCCGAAGTTAATTCTAATTGGTGCTGCTGCCCAACTGGGTATTTTTGGCGCATATGCAATTGCCCTTTACCTGGGATTTTCACCAGCAGAAGCAGGTGCAATAGCAATAATTGGCGGTGCAGATGGTCCGACTGCCATTTTCCTCTCTTCCAAACTTGCCCCTGAATTAATGGGTGCAATTGCCATCTCAGCATATTCATATATGGCGCTGGTTCCCGTGATTCAGCCACCGTTTATGAAGTTACTAACCAATAGTAAAGAACGTGTGATCAGGATGAAACCGCCTCGTACGGTATCCAAACAGGAGAAAATTATCTTCCCCATTGCAGGACTCTTATTAACCTGCTTCCTGGTACCCTCAGGACTGCCCTTGCTTGGAATGTTGTTTTTTGGCAACCTTCTTAAGGAAAGCACCGTAACAAAACGATTGGCAGATACCGCTAAAGGTCCGATGATCGATATTGTTACCATATTGATCGGTCTTACCGTAGGTGCATCGACTCAGGCTACCACCTTTCTGACAGTAAAATCGTTGGGGATTTTTTTTCTGGGTGCGGTCTCTTTTGTAATTGCTACAATTGGCGGGGTTGTTTTTGTTAAAATTCTTAATCTTTTCCTCAGGGAAGGTAATAAAATCAATCCGTTGATCGGTAACGCAGGTGTTTCTGCCGTGCCTGACAGTGCACGTGTGTCGCAGGTTGTTGGTTTGAAGTATGATAAAACCAATCACCTGTTAATGCATGCCATGGGACCAAATGTCGCAGGAGTAATTGGCAGTGCAGTTGCGGCAGGAATATTGCTGAGTTTCTTGTATTAAAATTAAACACATTATTAAATGGGGCGATCTTTGAGAAAGGGTCGCCTTTTTTATTTACTTTCGACACCATTAAATCACATAAAAAATTACTGAAATGAAAAAACTATTAATGTTCTTTCTGGCATTAGCTGTTACGATTAATGTTATGGCTCAACCGGATAAAAAAACAGCAGATCAAAAAAAACTGAATGTTTTGGTCTTTTCGAAAACAGTGGGTTACCGACACACTTCTATTCCATCGGGAATAAAGGCACTTACGTCACTTGCTCAGAAAAAAGGTTGGGTGGTTACAGCAACCGAGGATCCCACATTATTTACAGACGATTTCCTCGCCAGGTTTGATGTATGCGTATTTCTTAACCCAACGATGAATGTGCTCGAAGAGGCCCAGGAGAAAGCGTTCACCAAATTTATCAAAAGCGGCAAAGGTTTTGTCGGAATTCACGCCTCAGCCGATTGCGAATACGACTGGAAATGGTACGGAGAACTCAATGGCGCCTTCTTTAAAACTCACCCTCCTTACCAACTGGCCACCATCAATATTGAAAGCACTAACCATCCTGCCATGAAACCGTTTGAAGGAATGAAAACCTTTACAATCGAAGACGAGTGGTATTCCTTCAAGGAAAATCCACGCGGAAAAGTAACGGTTTTAGCTACGCTTGATGAATCGACCATTAAAAAATTACCTAAAGATGACGCATGGAAAATGGGCGATCACCCGGTAATCTGGTACCGCGAATTCGAAGGCGCACGGACGTTCTATACTGTTTTCGGACATGGTGACAGCTCTTTCGAAAATGAAAAAGTTCAGCAGCACCTTTTTTATGCCATTGAATGGGCCGGGAAAAGGATTGAATTATAGCATAATACTCAAATGTCCTAAACTCCTGCACTTCAGTGGTCATATAAACCATTGAAGTGCAGTTATATGTGTACCGATCATTGATAATTAAACCAATAAACAATTATTGACATGTCTGGTGTAAGAACAGTGATAATCAAAATGTATGTGTTGTCGTTCTGTCTGATTTTCGCAGCAGGAATATTCGGATATGCCAGGGCCCAAAGTCCTTTGTTTACCTATGGCGGGGAAGATGCCTGGGGAAACATCCTTAATGGAAAACATAGAAAGATTGAACCGGTTAAATGGTTTCAGGTAAATACGGACAGTGATACCTGGAAAGTTCAGGGGAAAATACTGATCTGTAAGGGACAGCCTATTGGAGTAGTGCGCAGTGAAAAGCAATACACGAATTTTATACTTCACATCGAATGGAAGCATATTGAACTGGGAGGCAATTCAGGTACATTCATCTGGAGTGATGCTGTACCGGGAGATAAAAACCGTCTGCCTAACGGTGTAGAAGTGCAAATGCTGGAGCTGGATTGGGTGAACCTCAATACCAGGGATGGAGTAAAACCACCGGTGGCCTACGTGCATGGCGAATTGTTTGGCGTGGGCGGTATTAAGGTGATTCCTGATAATCCCCGCGGGGAACGCAGTAAATCAATTGAAAACCGTTGCAAGGGAAGAGGCGAATGGAATACTTACGATGTCGTTTGTGTTGACGGTTCTGTCAAACTATCGGTGAACGGAAAGTTTGTAAACGGTATCAGCAAATCATCAAAGAAAAACGGTTATATCTGCCTTGAATCGGAAGGGGCTGAAATTCATTTCCGGAATCTGAAAATCATTGAGTTGCCCTCTAATTCCGCTATTATGACTGAAACAGGAAACTAAATTTCTCAGTTATCCTGTAACCTCCACTACAAATTTCCCCTTACTTTTCATCATACCAAAAGGTTCAGGCTGCAATCCGTAACGGGCGGCTGTTTCCAGAAAAAGCGCTTTCCCGCCTGGGGCTACTGCCACTAAAAGGCCACCACTCGTTTGCGGATCACAAAAAAGATGTTTCTGGTCATTTGTCATGGAAGAGACCTTATGTCCATAGCTGTCAAAATTACGGAAAGTACCTCCCGGGAAGGTTTTTTGTTCCATGTAAAAGTCGATATTTTCGATACAGGGAACTTTCCCGGCGAAGATTTCAGCACTTAAACCACTCCCTTCGCACATTTCGACCAGATGACCAAGCAGTCCGAATCCTGTAACATCGGTCATTGCCTTAACTCCCTCCATTTTTCCGAGCTCCTTTCCAATTAAATTGATTGTCAGCATCAGGTTGCGGGCAGTCTGACGATCTTCTTCCGTTAGAATTCCCTGCTTTTGAGCGGTTGATAAAATTCCGATCCCCAATGGCTTCGTTAAATATAGCTCGCATCCTTCCGTTGCCGAACAATTAAGCCTGATCTGATCCTTTTGTGCAATACCCGTAACTGCAAGTCCGAATATAGGTTCCGGCCCGTCAATGCTGTGACCTCCGGCTATGGCAATACCCGCCCGCGCACAAGCCTGCTTTGCACCTTCGATGACCTGGCCTGCAATTTCGGCTGAGAGTTTATTAACCGGCCAGCAAAGTATGGCGACAGCCATTAAAGGCGTTCCACCCATCGCGAAAATATCGCTAATGGCATTAACCGCTGCAATGCCTCCAAAATCAAAGGGATCGTCAACAATTGGCATGAAAAAATCGGTAGTCGATATAATTACCTGGTTATTGCCAATATCATAAACTGCCGCATCATCAAGGGTGCTGTTTCCTACGAGCAAAAAAGGATCGGGGAACTCAGTTTTACATGCCGCGAGTATTGTATTTAAAACTCTTGGCGATATTTTACAGCCGCATCCTGCCCCATGTGAATATTGAGTGAGTTTTACCGCTGACGTGTCTGTCATATCATTCTGATTGTTCATCTTATATTTTGTTGTATGTTTTGTTTAATAATTTTCGTTATCCTGACCCTGATTAAAACACGCTGACCGCTTTTTTAAGAATTATTTCAGCATTGGTGGCAGCATCACCGTTGGTCAGAATAATCTCTGTAAGTTTCTTTTTAAACTTTTTGCGACTGTACTCATATGACTGATCGTAATATACGAGCAGTTTTTCGGCAACCTGATCAAGATTATTTTCCTGATAACTGTAAAGGATGCCTTTTGTAAATTCATCTCCAAGCCGTTTTGTGAGGCTGTTGATTGCGCGGATCATCTCTTCATCGGGCAAAGAGCCATAATCTTTGACTAACCTGCTGATTCGTGCGTTCAGAGGCACCAGTATTTCAAGGCATTCTGCCTGATTCATCCTTTTCCATAACGGATCGGGGAGAAAAACCCTTCCCACAGACAGACTTTCACCTTCGATCCAGACTCTCTTTGTTAAGTCGAAATCAATGACCTTTTCGAACAATTCATTTTGAAACTGCTGTGTCGTAGGTTGTGTTTCCTGGCCGATTCCGCCGAAAACAGAGCCCCTGTGATTGGCAAGTCCTTCCAGATCAATTACCTGTTCACCAAGTGATTCAAGATGCTCAAGAATCTCCGTTTTTCCGCTTCCCGTGTGACCTTCGATCACAACCAGTTTGGGAATGTTACCTACATTTTCGAGCAAGAATTTTCTGTATTCCTTATAACCGCCATTTAGTATAAAACATTCAATTCCAACACGTTCAAAAAGCCAGGCCATGCTTTCTGAACGCATCCCGCCACGCCAGCAATGGATCAGTAATTTGCCTGATGTCGCTATTTGTGCAGCTTCACGTACAAAGGATGCCATTTTGGGTCCGACAATTTCAAGTCCTTTTTCAACTGCAGGAATACGTCCTTGCTGTTTATAAATTGTACCGACAATGGCACGTTCCTCATCATCAAAAATTGGTATATTGATTGCACCGGGAATATGCCCCTCAATAAATTCAGCGGGTGACCTCACATCCACAACAGGAAGCGCTTTTTTTGATTTTAGAAATTCTTCATCGTTAAGAATTTGCATAAATAGTCCTTTATTAAATTCTTTGTAGTTTTGAGCGCTCAAAGATAGACAACGAATTTTAAAGTGTGAATTTTTTTATCGAAGTGCCCACAATCACCTTGTCGGCAATTTTTCATTTAATAAATGCAAATTAATTTGATCAGGCATTTTGGAAAATTTTGTATATTTGAAGTCAAACCCTTAATTATCTTTTATTTCAACCTAAATGAAGAAATATAATGTTTTAATAGTTGATGATAATCCCGGGGATCTGGCTTCACTTGAGTCGATATTGGTGGCCAATGATTTTGTGGTTAAACCGGTATCCAATGGTAAGGCAGCTTTACGAATGTTATCAGATGAATCATTTGACCTGATTTTCATGGCCGCCGGGATGCGGGGTCGGGATAGTTACAGGAGTTGCAAGGCAATAAAATCGAATCCGGATATTCGCTATACCCCCGTAATATTTGTAGTGGGAAACAATGATCTGTTTTCGGTTAAGGAAATATACGAATCGGGAGGCAATGATTATATCCTGAAACCTTTGGTATGGAGTGAAATACTGACAAAAGCGCGTATTCACCTTGAAATCAGGTATAGCCGTGAAATGTCAAAGAATATGAACCAGATTCTTGAAGCAAAAGTTGCTCAACGAACCATTGAACTTGAAGATTCATTAATAAAACTTGGACAGGCTAAAAAGGAACTTGAGTTGCTCTCAATTGCCAAATCTGAATTTTTAAACCTGATCAGTCACGAAATAAGAACTCCGCTTAACGGCATCCTTGGTAGTCTGGCATTAATAGGTCGTTACGACTTTTCGGACGATGTAAACCGTTATTTTTCACTTCTTGATAAATCGGTTAAGCGTCTTGAGAAATTCTCAAATGCGATTCTGGAAGCTTCGACACTCAGGTTGAAGGGATCAAAAGCCCTGATACCGATTGATGTTGACCTTTTAAAGGTAATTACCAATGCCCGCGATCAGTGTGCAGAGAAGTTTGCGGAAAAGAATATTGATATTTTAATACAGAACGAGGCTGTCAATTCCTCAATCATTGGTGATAATAAATATCTGTTGAAATGCTTTACCGCAATTCTGGATAATGCTTATAAATTTTCACCGGTGGGAGATAAGGTCGTGATTAAACTAAATAATGAATCGGACGGATTTCTGAGTATCACAATTTCCGATCACGGGAAAGGTTTTTCGAAAGGCGCAATGGAGAATATTTATAAACCGCTTAGTAATCTTGAAGCGCATTTTGACCAGAATACCGGCATGGGATTACATCTGGCCAAACTGGTTATCGATGCACATTCCGGATTTATTACGGCGGGCAACCATCATCAAAAAGGGGCAATTATAGAAATAAAAATTCCGGCAAAGATCTGATTTTTTTTTTAGGTCAGTGACAGCCTATTTATTGGTCGTGATAAAATTTAACGACTGCAGAATCAATCGTCGGTAATCGGGGTTGGAATAACTGTTATTATCATGTCCGGGCTGAATGAAAACTATCGTCGAATTATCCTTTTTTAATGTCCATCCGATCAGCATATTGCTTTTAGGGTGGCTGGTAGACAGGAGCGGATAGACTTCCGGCAAAACTTCGAGATTTCCGTATACTTCATCATGTAATTCAAAGTCCTTCATTCTTTTGGTGATCATGTGCGAAGGCTGTAATATATTCACAACAAAATCAACATCGTGCAGGTACGAAGAGGCATCAAATTTATCGTCTCTCTTTTTTTCGTAGTACTTTCCACCCACAATATTTTTATATTCAGGCCAATCCTGGTAGGCGCATATCGAATGATGCAAAAACAGGAGCCCTTTCCCAGCTTTTAACAACCGGTAATATGCATTTTTTTCCTGGTCAGTGATGGTTTTTGGCATATCATAAAAGACTACAGCATCAAATGAAGCGAGATCAATCGATTCCAACTGAATACGTGCCTTAGGGTGAACAAGTTCAGTCCAGGAAATATTTTTGAAGGAATCAAACATTTGAAAAAACGGATCCCGGTCAAAATCATGTCCGCCTGTTACGATCAGAATTTTCATTTTACCCGCCGATGCACTAAAGCTTATAAACAGGAATACAATCAGAAAGGGGACGAGTGTTCGTGATTTCATAATTTATTGTTAAAGTTGTAAAATTATCTTTTAATATGTTTATTCACAGCGTGACTGAAACCATGTTCATAATGAGCAAGGCTGATCAGGTATTTAAGTTTGAGTTCGTCAGGTGCATTGTTAACAACATAGGAATGATGCGTGAAATCAAGCATTTCAAGGTCATTAAAATCATTCCCGATGCCTAATGTATTTTCTCTTGCAATACCTGTAATCCGGCAAACTTCTTCAATTCCATGAGCTTTAGAAACACCGTTTGGAAAAACTTCCATCCAGGTGTAATCAGGATTTAAAGGTGATGTGGTTCTGATGATACTTAACTCAGGAAATGCCGACTGAATTTTTTCCTTCATAATAGTAAACTGCTCACTACTCCGGGGAAAAAATAACAAAAACTGTGATGAAATAAACGGCTTTTCCGGATCGATTTCAACTGCATCGCCCAGTTTTTTATGATGCTCTACATATCTCTTAAGTTCCGGGCAATCATAACTTTCCCACCATCCGAAATTATGGTTGTCTGGCAATTCGCGTGACACTTTAAAATTCTGGTTTTCACTGATCAGGTAATGAATAATTTCTCCCGATCTCACCTGGGGAATAAACAGGGCACGCAGAAGTGTTTGAGATTTCCAGTCGATTATTCCTGCTCCGGACGATACAATCACATAATCAAAAGGGGCATCCGTATTTAAAACTTGCCTGACTTTAAATAAGTTACGACCTGTTGCTGCAACCCTGCATACACCGAGGCTTTTTAATCTTTCGAGTGTCTCTTGATCTGTAAGGCTGATCGACTGGTCGGATTGCAGAAGGGTTCCGTCAAGATCCGTAACAACCATTCTTACTTCAGACATTGGTAATTGATCCATAATTTGTACTTTAAATTTTTAAAACTTCCGGTTTTTCATATTGCTCAATCATATTACAGATTCATATTGTATCTGTTAACTAATCAGCGCTTTATTGTGATAAATAATAGCCGGATCTCAAAATTTCGATAAATATATACTTCAAATTTTAAACTTACTAAGATAAGACTTTGAATTGGTTGTGGCTGGATATCGGGATAGAATATTTTTGAAGTGCAGAAATCAATGGTTTGTTTTATGGGGATACTTTGGGCGCAAACATCAGCGGTGTGATTACTACAGCCATTATAGCCCGCTTATATATCACATTTTTTTCCTGAGAGATTTGTTAAATTTTTTTTAAATTAGCCCGTTGAATTTTCTCTGCATATTGGGCATTGATTTTGTTTTTAGAAATAATTAATTATAAAAAACTAAACTATTATGAATGACAGACTTCAGGTACTAACCGATAAAATTTACCAGGAAGGAATATCAAAAGGACAGGAGGATGCTGCCCGGATAAAGTCCGAAGCAACAGCCGAAGCCAGGAAGATTGTAGCTGATGCAGGAACCGAGGCGGAAAAGATTATAACCATGGCAAGCAGGAAAGCCGATGATATCAGGGAAAATACAAATTCAGAAATAAAACTTGCCGCCCGGCAGGCTATTGAGGCATTAAAGATCGAAATTATTAACCTCGTTAATGGTTCAATTATTTCTCCTGAAATTAAAGCGGGTGTAAGTGACATTAGTTTTATTCAGAACGCAATCGGGACGGTTGTTAAAAACTGGGCTGCCAGTTCCGAAGCCGATCCTGACCTCAAAATTCTGATTCCTGAAAAGGATGAAGCTGCTATCAAAAAATATTTTAGCGCTGTTACCAAAGGAGTTTTAGACAAAGGAATTTCAATCGAAACTGTCAATGGTATTAAGTCCGGATTCCAGGTAACTCCGGGTCAGGGCGGGTATAAAATCAGTTTTACCGATCAGGATTTCATTGCATTTTTCCAGGAATTTCTTCGTCCTAATGTGGCAGAGCTGTTATTCGATAAGAAATAAATAAAAAGTATTCCCGTGAGTAAATATTATTGTCTTATCGCTGGTCTTCCGGAAATCAGGTCAGAAGAATATAAGCTAAAGTATGATCTGGAGGCATTTAAACAGGTTCTGAGAAACGATCTTGATCCGAAAGATTTTGATCTTGTCACATTATTTTACAGAATTTACGATAATCTCAATCTGCTGGCATATCTTAATAATCCGGGTTCCATCTTCGACCCCCGGGGAAGTTTAACGCCTGAATCATTTGCCGAACTAATAAAGCAATTGAATGAGCAGGAAAAACACAAGGATGATCGGTTTCCCGCTTATTACCGGGAATTTATACCTGCCTATAAAAGTGATATACCCATTTTCCCCGCTATGAGTTGGGAAGATCAGTTGACTTCGCTTTATTATGATGAAGCAATACAGTGTAGTAATAAATTTATTTCGGAGTGGTTCGGGTTTAATCTTTCGGTCACCAACATCCTTACAGCGATCATTGGCCGTAATTATTCGATCGATTTGTCGGGTGCAATAGTTGGCACAGATGAATTATCCGACAGTCTCCGAAGCAGTAATGCAAAAGATTTCGGAATCGCGCCCATTTTTCCATATCTGGATGAAGTGATGCGAATTGCTGATGAGACTGACCTCCTGGAAAGGACGAAGAAAATTGATCTCTTAAAATGGACATGGATTGAGGAACATGTTTTTCATTACCACTTCAGCATTGAAAATATTTTTGCCTATTTGTTACAGACGGAGATTTTGGAGCGATGGATTAATCTTAATCATGAGAACGGCAGCAAAGTGTTTAAGGAATTTATCGATCAGCTCACAGGATCTTTCATGTTTCCCGAAGAATATATACTAATTAAGTAATTAACGCATATGTCAACTAAAGGTAAAGTTAAGGGAATTATAGCCAACCTGGTAATTGTAGAAGCTGACGGCCCTGTCTCACAGAATGAGATTTGTTATCTGGCAACAATGGGAACTCTATTGATGGCCGAAATTATTAAGGTGATTGGTTCGAATGCTTATGTCCAGGTTTTTGAAAGTACCAGGGGACTCAAGATTAATGATACGGTCGAGTTTACAGGTCATATGCTCGAAGTTACTTTAGGTCCGGGTATTTTGTCGCGTAACTACGATGGCTTACAGAACGATTTGGATAAGATGAAAGGGGTTTTCCTTAAACGGGGGGATTATACTTACCCTCTTGATAGGGAACGGCTCTGGGATTTTACCCCATTAGCCCTTCCGGGTGATGAAGTTGTAGCCGGATCATGGCTGGCACAGGTACCCGAGAACAATCAGCTTCACAAGATCATGGTTCCGTTTATCTTCAAGGGAAAATTCATCGTGAAATCTATTCTGGCAGCCGGTCAGTACAATATTGATACACAAATAGCAGTAATTACTGATCTGGACGGAAACGATCATGTATTAACAATGATTCAGAAATGGCCTGTAAAGAAGGCTATTATGGCCTATCATGAGAAACCCCGTCCGTTTAAATTGCTTGAAACCGGAGTGCGTACCATCGATACAATTAATCCCATTGTTGAAGGAGGAACCGGCTTTATACCAGGTCCTTTCGGAACAGGAAAGACCGTTTTACAACATGCCATTTCGAAACAGGCTGAAGCCGATATTGTGGTAATTGCAGCTTGCGGCGAACGGGCCAACGAGGTTGTGGAGATATTTACTGAATTCCCTGAACTCGAAGATCCGCATACAGGTCGTAAACTCATGGAGCGTACGGTAATCATAGCCAATACTTCCAACATGCCGGTTGCCTCGCGCGAAGCGTCGGTTTATACGGCGATGACCATTTCGGAATACTACAGGTCTATGGGACTTAAAGTACTGATGATGGCCGATTCGACATCCCGCTGGGCACAGGCACTGCGCGAAATGTCGAATCGTCTCGAGGAACTTCCGGGTCAGGATGCATTTCCAATGGATCTTTCAGCCATTATTGCCAATTTTTATTCCCGGGCAGGTTACGTCTTCCTGGGCAATGGTAAAACAGGATCAGTTACCTTTATTGGAACGGTATCACCGGCTGGTGGTAACCTTAAGGAACCTGTAACCGAATCGACTAAAAAAGCAGCCCGTTGTTTTTATGCCCTTCAGCAAAGCCGGGCCGACAGCAAGCGTTATCCTGCAATTAATCCGATTGATTCCTATTCTAAATATCTTGAATATCCTGAATTTGAGGAGTATATCGAAAAGCGAATCGGGAGTAAATGGATACCTATGGTTAATGAAGCCAAAACAATTCTTCAACGGGGGATGGAAGTCAGTGAACAAATTGATATTCTTGGAGATGATGGCGTACCAATAGATTATCACCTCAAATTGTGGAAATCTGAGATCATCGACTTTGTGATTCTTCAGCAGGATGCCTTCGATAATATAGATATGTTAACCCCGCTCGAACGGCAACAGTATATGCTTGAAAAAGTGATGGGTATTTGCAACCGCGAATATTCGTTTGATTCATTTGCCGATGTATCAGCCTATTTTAAACGGATAATTAACCAGCTTCGGCAGATGAACTATTCTGAATTCGATTCTGAGAAATTCATAGGATTTGATAATGAGTTAAAGAATATCATAAAAGAGAGGGAATTAGTATAATGGCAACAAAAGCTTTTCAAAAAATATATACCCAGATTACCCAGATTACGAAAGCGACCTGCTCGTTGAAAGCATCAGGTATCGGTAATGAGGAACTTGCAGAGGTAAATGGCCGGCTGGCGCAGGTGGTGAAAATCATAGGTGATGAAGTGACCCTTCAGATTTTCGGAGGAACGGAAGGTATCCCCACCAATGCCGAAGTGACATTTCTTGGGAAATCGCCCTCACTAAAGGTTGGTGAACAACTTGCCGGGCGGTTTTTTAATGCCTATGGTGACCCGATTGATGGTGGTCCTGCGATTGATGGTGAGGAACGCGAAATTGGGGGACCTTCAGTAAATCCTGTCCGTCGTAAACAACCTTCGGAACTCATTGCAACAGGAATTGCGGGAATCGATTTGAATAATACCCTGGTATCCGGACAAAAAATTCCATTTTTCGCTGATCCTGACCAACCGTTTAACCAGGTTATGGCGATGGTAGCTCTTCGGGCTAAAGCTGACAAGATTATTCTTGGCGGTATGGGACTGACCAACGATGATTATCTTTTCTATCGTAATGTGTTCGAAAACGCCGGAGCACTTGACCGGATTATCTCGTTTGTGAATACTACCGAAAATCCTCCCGTTGAAAGACTTTTGGTACCAGACATGGCGCTAACTGCTGCTGAATATTTTGCTGTCGATAAGAACCAAAGCGTACTTGTGTTGCTCACCGATATGACACTTTTTGCCGATGCATTATCGATTGTATCAAACCGCATGGATCAGATTCCTTCCAAAGATTCGATGCCGGGCTCACTTTATTCTGATCTGGCAAAGATTTACGAAAAGGCGGTTCAATTCCCGTCAGGGGGATCAATTACAATTATTGCGGTAACCACGCTCTCGGGTGGAGATATTACACACTCAATTCCAGACAATACAGGATATATCACCGAAGGACAGTTGTTCCTGCGCAGGGATACCGATATCGGAAAAGTTATCGTGGATCCGTTCCGCTCCTTATCACGACTTAAACAGCTTGTGATAGGTTCTAAAACACGCGAGGATCATCCCCAGGTCATGAATGCACTCATACGCTTATATGCTGATGCTGCCAATGCCAAAACTAAAATGGAAAATGGTTTTGATTTGTCGGAATACGACCAGCGTACTCTAACTTTTGCAAAAGACTATTCCAGGCATCTGCTGGCCATTGATGTTAATATCAGTATCGATGAAATGCTTGACAGGGGCTGGAAACTGTTTGCGAAGAATTTCAAGAAAGAAGAAGTTGGAATCCGACAGGAATTGGTCGATAAATACTGGCCTAAATCAAATTAGGTTAATCTTTTGATAATTAGTAAATCTGGTTTTATGACGGCATTATGACAATAAATTTTCAATACAATAAAACCTCACTTCAGGGCCTCGAAAAGCAATTCAAGATGCGGGTGAGGGCTTTGCCTACGATTAAGAATAAGGAATCTGCACTCCGTATTGAAGTGAAAAAGGCGAAAGACGTGGTTGTACGGTTGGATGTTCTGCTGCAGAAAAAGTTGGATGATTACAATTCAATGGCTTCCCTTTGGGGGGAATTCGATACTTCGCTGGTTAGTGTAAGCGATGTAAAAATGGAAATGAAGAAAATTGCAGGAGTTAAAACGCCTGTTTTTAAAGGAGTTGAATTTGATGTTGCCAGTTTTAGCATTTTCAGTAAACCGAAATGGTTCCTCGACGGGATAAAACTTGTAAAGGAACTGGCGGGGATAGGAATCGAACGCGAATTTTTTGCCCAAAAAGTGGTATTGCTCGATCATGCGCGAAAAAAAACGACACAGAAAGTAAATTTGTTTGAGAAGGTACAGATTCCGGGATATGATGATGCCATTCGCAAAATAAAAAGGTTTTTGGAGGATGAAGAGAATCTTTCGAAGTCAGCTCAGAAAATTGTAAAATCAAGGCAAAACGCACGAAAGGAGGAAGAGGAATGATCGTAAAAATGAAAAAATACCTTTTTCTGGTCTATCACCAGGATTATACCCAATTCCTCAATTCGTTGCAGGAACAAGGTGTACTTCATGTGAAAGAAAGAGGCAGCGCTGATATCGAAGGGGGAGAACTCCGCGAAAAAATACTGTTGCTAAAACGCATGACAGAAGCTATTAAGTTCCTTGAGAAAAAATTCAATCCCAGGGCAATTATTGAATCGCCGGACTTAAAAAAAGGTGCCGAACTCCTGCACCACTTCGAGGCTGTACGCCATGGAGATGAATTGCTGTCGCAGTTTATATCGGTGATCGAAAAAGATGTAGCCGTTTTAGAGCCCTGGGGAAGCATCGACTGGACAACTATCGAAAAGATGGAAAATGAGGGATGGAATATTACGTTCTTTTCTGTATCGTCAAGATTATGGAAGCCGGAGTGGGAAACCAGTTATAATGCTTTTCAAATCGCACAAAGTGGTACAAATGTGCTGTTTATAACGCTCACTAAAAAAAATGTCACGATAGATATTGAAGCTGACAGAATAAAACTTCCCCGCAAACTGCTTAAAGCTGAATACGCGGAAATTGAAAAGTTTAAACAGGAGAGGACTCAGATTGATAAGGAATTACGAAGTTTTGCAGTAGCGAATCTTCCTGCTTTACGGGAATATATAAATCAGGTGCAACAGGAACTCGATTTTGACAAGGTTGTAATCAATACAGATAAGGTCGCAGAGGGAAAGGCTGCCCTGATGGAGGGTTTTCTACCCGTTGATAAAGAGGTCGAATTTCAGAAATTTCTGAATGATAAAGGTCTCTTCTATGAATCCAGCAAACCGGAGATAACCGATAAAGTGCCTGTTTTATTAAAAAACAACTGGTTTGCCAAACTTTTCGAACCTATTGGTGAATTGTACACACTGCCCAATTACCACGAATTGGATCTAACCGCTTTGTATGCTCCTTTTTATTGGTTGTTCTTCGGGTTTTGCCTTGGTGATCTGGGTTATGGTTTGATTCTTTCAATCGGTGGTTTCTTCATGTCGCAAAGGGTTAATCCGTCATTGAAAGGGGCGATGAAACTGATTAGTTTCCTGGGATTATCGACTATTCTGTTTGGGATTCTCTCTGGTACTTTCTTTGGTATGAATCTTTATGAGATGCGCCTGGGATTTTATGCCAGCCTCGACGATTTGTTAAAATCGAAGGAGACCTCTGTTAACAAAATGTTGTTCAACCTTTCACTGGTGCTTGGCGCTATTCAGATTATTTACGGAATGTTTATAAAAGCGGCTAACGAAATCTATCAAAACGGGTGGCGAAGTGCATTGAGTACAATTGGTTGGATTATCATTATTTTTGGATTTGCAATTAATTTTGCATTGAAAAAATTCGACGTCGATCCGCTAACCATTTCGATTCTCTTTTTTTCACTTCTATTGATAGGATTTTTGGGAGCATTCGTCTTTAATAATCCTGAACGCAATATTTTTGCCAATATGGCATTTGGTCTGTGGGATACTTATAATATGGCAACGGGATTGATGGGTGATTTGCTTTCGTACATTCGTCTTTTTGCATTGGCCATTTCGACCGGAGTTCTAGGTTATGTATTTAATAGCCTTGCAATTGCAATGGCTCCTGATATTCCTGTGATTAAATTTATTGTGATCCTGCTCATTTTGGGGGTTGGCCATACCATTAATTTACTGATGGGAATTTTAGGGTCTTTTGTACATCCAATGCGGCTCACGTTTGTCGAATTTTATAAAAATGCCGGCTTTTCGGGTGGTGGCAAAAAATATACCCCATTTAAACGCAGAATGGAATCTTAAATTAATTATAAACTTGTAAATAAAAAACGAATGGAACCTATTACATTAGCTTACATTGGAATTGGATTGATGATCGGACTTGCCGGGATTGGGAGTGCATATGGAACGACTATTGGTGGTAATGCCACGATTGGTGCCATGAAAAAGAACCCCGAGGCTTTCGGTAGTTATATGGTGTTGTCAGGACTTCCCGGAACCCAGGGACTATATGGATTTGCGGGATATTTTATCTTTGCTTCGGGTACTGCACTCACCGGTGATATTTCGTGGACACAAGCCTCTGCAGTTTTTGGAGGTAGTCTGGCATGTGGTCTCGTCTCACTTTTTTCGGCTATTCGTCAGGGTCAGGTTGGCGCCTCAGGAATTGCTGCGATTGGTGCCGGCTACGAAGTCTTTGGTAATACACTGATTCTTGCCGCGTTCCCCGAATTGTATGCAATTATTTCACTGGCAGCAGTATTTTTGATTAACGCTGCAATACAGTAAATATCAATCAATTCCAATTATTCTATGATTTTTGACGGGAAGAATAACCCAAATTTAACTTTCTTTAAGGTCTCTTTTGTCGGCTTAACTAAATTACAATCCATCTTTGTAAGGTAAGAGTAAAGCACTTTTTTCATAGATTTTGGTTAGGTTAACACAGGCATCCTCAAAAGGGGTGCCTTTGTTGTTGATGTCGATCCATAGTGAAGGCCTGACTATGAACCGCGGTTGGGAGATTTAAGGCCAGCTAAAAGTCAGAATTGATGCCGCAAAAACACTTAAAAGGATGAGACAGGGTTTTTTTTTAAAGTGGTAAATTAGATGTGTGCAAGAATGTTTAATTCCTTAACTCTTTCAAAATCATTTACATTCAATGTAGCAAGCTTTAAGCCATTAACGATTGCGGTAGATGCTATCAAAATATCTTGTAATCCGATTATATTATTCTCACTTCTTAATTTTCGAATAATTTCTGTTGCTTTATCAATTTCCGGCTCGTTAAGAGAAATTATTGTAAGTTTCTCAAAAATATGACTCCAAAAGTCCTCTTGTCCTTTTCCGATTCCAACACTAATTTCAAGTTTTGTAATCACAGAAATAGCAAAATCGTAATTTTCCGCCAATTTAATTAACTGAGTTTTGTCTTTTCGTTGTTTTCGGAAATAATCAATGAAAATAGAAGTATCTAAGCAGATAATTTCTTTGTCCATTTGCTAAAATGTTTTCTCATATCCTTATAATTCTGATATCCCTCCCTGGTCATTACAGGGCCGGCAAGCAATAAATCTCTAAGAGACTGGTTCGATTTTTTTATTTTTGAAACCAATTCCTTTTCCAATTGATTTTTGATCATTAATTGATCATTATAGGGTAATTCCCTAATCAGTCCAACAATCTGATTTAAACCTATGTTTAGTTTTAATTCCATATTGATATTTTCTATAAAAATACAACTTATTTTAGTAATTCGTCACTTATCAAGTATCCGTTTAAGCACTTCCTCCCTTTTTTGCCTCGAGATAGGAACACTGCTTCCATCGGCCATCGAGCTATAGCCGCCATCGGTTTTAATGTAAGCCGCTATTTTCCGGCA
>JBBRGI010000006.1:0-27160 GCA_038240855.1 Bacteroidales bacterium
TCCTTCGAAGCAGTTTGTAATCCGTCTTTCGTTTTTCACGAAAAGATCAAATGTTGATTCGCTTGCTGAAACTTCATCCAGGTAAGGATCAGTTGTAGTAAATCCCGCCAGACCATCTGTTGTTTTACGTGTCCGGATATATTGTATGGCGGCTTTGGCTGAGATGCCATATTTTGCAGTATTTGTCGGACCCGCAACGTGATTAGCTGCTTCGGCGAATGCCAGACACATATGGCTCCATTCGAACATAAAATTGGAGTGACGTTGCCTGTCTTTTGTAGTGGCATTAAAGTCTAATCCCATATAGACAAACTTTTTAATGTGATAGTTGGTCCGGCTGTTAGTTGGAAGTATTCCGGCTGCATCTTTACCACCATTTTCCCAGTTTTCAAAAGTATACATCACTGGCGTTTTATTTCCTTTCAATGCATTGACCGAATTATAAAAGATAGCGCTGTAAAAACGGGGATCACGATTCGCATAAGGGTTAGCAGGATTGTACAAACCGCGTGAATCGGTAATGGGATATCCGTTTTTCATCGGGAAAGCATCAACCAGCTCCTGCGTTGCACCCATGGTACCATTGGCCTGGAATCCGCCGGGATAAAACATTTTTTCCATCGCTTCGTTTCCGGTAGAGTATTGCGAAATCCATATTCCTCCCGGAAACTGTGGGTTTACCCAGTTAATTGCGTCTACCGCTTTAAATGCTCCGGACTTTTGCGGGTTACCTGCATTAGTAGCCCCGTCGACAGTCAGTTTGAAATCCATTACTTTTTTGGCGTTAACAGCCGCTGAATCCCACCGCGACAAATCGTTGTTGGGATTAAAACGTGGGCTTGCCCATGTGAGGTAAACTGTTGCTTTAATTGCTCTTGTGGTGATCCCATCAATACGGCCCCAATAAAGGGATCCCGCATAAGCGGCATCGGTTGAATAATTCGTTACCAGGAAGTCACGATGGGCGATAGGGATGTATTTAAAAGCAGAGTCACAATCTGCGATGATCTGTTTAACACACTCATCATAGGTATTACGGGCAAGATTTATCTCATTAGTGATATCCACAGGCTCGGTAACGATTGGGACACCCAGTAACTCACCATTTAACCCTTTACCTCCAAATTTTTGAAGCAGATCCCATTGAAACCAGGCCCTTAAAGCAAAAGCTTCTCCCTGTAAACGGAACCGAACCAGGCTGTCAAGATGAGGATAAACGAGAAAACGTGTATTAAATCCTTTTCTGTCTTTCAAAAAAGTATTTGCCAGGGAGATCATTTTATAATCGCGATCCCAGAAAGTTCTGAACGGATCGGCTGATGTCGGAAGAAGTCCCTGTGCAAGTTTAGTCATATCACGTGTACTACTTGTTGATACGGCATTATCCGTTGCGCAATCCAGGTAAGCGCCTTCGATATTATCATAGTTTCTGGGTATTCCACTGTACATCTGACCTATCAATCCCTGTACCATTTCGGGGTATTTCCATAGGTCAGCCTCTGAGCGTTGTCCGTTGGGGTATGGATCCAAATAGTGGACACATGAACTCAGGACAACGAATATGAAACCGGTAAGAACTAATAATTTCTTTGTATTCATAATGTTCAAAATTTAAAAGGATAATTTAATTCCAGCAGTAAAGGTTTTGAATAGTGGATAAGAATCGATACCTGAAGCCATAGATTCGGGATCCAGATCTTTCATCTTTGTAACCGTTAACAGGTTTGCGCCCCGAACGAAGATACGAACACCTCTTGCCCCGATGGTATGGGCTGCTTTCTGCCGTAAAGTATAGGCCAGTTCCACATTCTGTATCTTAAAAAATCCGCCCTTTGTTAACCAGAAAGTAGACCCCTTAAAGTTATTTTCAACTTTATAGTATGTCAGTCTGGGATAGGCTCCCCCAATGTTGTCCCTGACAAAATTCGAGTAGTTGTTATCGCCCCATCCATTAAAAAAATACTTATTCGTCCTTGCAACATCATAAAATGCCCTGCCGGTTCCAATAACCGTTAAGTCAAATCCTTTAAAACTTGCTTTAAGATTGGCTGCATAATAAAGACGCGGACTAGTATTCCCAATATTGCTGATGTCATTGTCATCAATCACACCGTCGTTATTCATATCCTTGTACTTGAGATCGCCCGCCAGGAGTACCTCATCATACAATTGAGGAACGACCAGCGCCTCAGCATCGGTTTCAAATTTGCCGATATAAGTCTGACCATAGTAGGCATTTGCCGATTGTCCTAACTTACTTTGATAAGGGAAACGGTAATTTGGCTCATCAATTTTCACAATTTCTGATTGCTGAGTGGTCGCATTACCTCCCATTGAGAACTCAAATTTTCCGATTTTTTCCGTGTACTGAATAGCACACTCAATTCCGGTATAACGGGTTTTATTATAATTAACATAAGGCTTAGCTCCTGATAATCCGGCCGTATAGGGTAATACATTTGAAAGCTGTGTAATCATCCCATCACGAAGATTATTATAGTAATTAACTTCAAGTGAAAGTTTCTGTTTAAAAAGAAGTGCTTCTACCCCTGCGTTCATCTCTTTTCTGGTTTCCCAGGTGATATCAGGATTTCCGGTCCGGCTTGGATAGGTCTGATACTGGGTTTTATCCTCGGCGCTTCCAAACCAGTAACCTGTAGGTGCAGGACCAAATTTGGTACCACTTGTATTGTAGGTAATAACGCTATTGTAATAGAACGGCGATGTATTTCCCTCATAACCAAGCTCTCCGGCTTCAGCACGCAGTTTCAGGAAATTCACAAATTTCAGCTTCGACATAAATTTTTCTTCCGACACTATCCAGCCCAAACCGACTGCAGGAAAAATCGCATATCTTTTTCCTTTCGCAAAACTGTAGGTCCCGGCATAGTTGGCGACAGCCTGAAGCACATATTTATTATTGTACGTGTAGTTTGTACTCCAGATTCCGTTTTGCTGACGACGTGGCTCTTCAATACCGTTTTGTGATGACTTTGAAATATAATAGGTAAGCGTAGATTGAATATCGCTTTTTCCGATGGTTTTGTCATAACTGAAGGTCTGATACACTCCAAACCGTTGGAAATAATAATCATGCAGTTTAGCCTGGCCCGGCATATCTACGCCATCGTGTTTTTTCTCCAAAAGAATTGTATCAGCACCCCCGGCGGTAAGCGATGGAGTGGCAATGTAAGCAATATAATCTTCTGCCTTACCGATTCGTAAAAGGTTATATCCCTGAAAGTTCACAAATGTCTTTGAGGAGAGTCCCGGAATAAATTGTTTCATGTCATAATACAGTGCCAGGCTGGCATTGCCTGATCTGCCCGATTCGGTGTAATATCCGTTGTCCTCCAAACGACCTATCGGGTTATTTGTGAACGTAGACGCTTTAACCCCATACCAGGGAGCTTCCAAAGTGGGATCGTTATTGGCATAGACGGGGAACGCGATGGGTGGAATGATTGTGATATCATCAAGTAACCTGTCGAATTCATAAATATCCAGGGTGCCATCATCACTGTTATCCGCTCCGAATTGTGAATCATAACCATAATTAGGTGATCTGCGTAAGGTGAGTCCTCCATAGAAGTCAAACTGAACTTTAATCAGTTCATTAATCCGGATATCGAGATTCGCACGTGTACTAATCCGGTTATAGTCTGATTTAGGACCGATTTTAAAGATATCGCCATCGCCATCGTAGGCCAGATTAGCATAATACTGAACCACATCATTCCCTCCCTGAGAGGATGCATTCACCCTTTTGAAGGATTTCTGGTCATTCAGCATCAGTTCCCTGTAGTTGGAACTAGGGTAGTACAAATCATAGGGATTATTTAAAGCATATTTCGCAATTGCATCGGGGGTATAATTACCTGTTAATCCGCTGTTTTCCCTTGCCAGGTTATTCAGCCTTGCATAATCAGCCCCGGATACGAACTGAGGAAACCGGTCAATCTGACTGATACCGTATTCACCGTTTACACTTAAAACGCGCTCGTTTTTCTTGCCCCGTTTGGTTTTAATGAAGATAACTCCATCAGCCGCCTGTGGTCCGAACATCGTTTTAGCCACAATATCTTTAATAATGGTGGCCGATTCAATTTCCTGCGGATCGAGCTGCATTTCTGTAATGTCGGTTGGCACGTCATCAATGATGAAGATCGGACTCCGTCCCCTCGTATAGAGGTTAACTTTTTCCATTGCGCCAAAATTTCCCAGTTTTTCCTCAGCACTCATCCCTGTTGTACCATATCTTTCGAGTATATCCATCCCGGGAACTAATCCTGTAAATGAGTTCCGCAGATCGGTGCTGGGATATCTTTCCAGTTGGTTCCCTGAAATCACGGTTGAACTACCGGTTGCCTGACGTCTTTTAAGTGTGGTAAAAGGAAGAGGCACATCGTCGGCCGTTGACATAAACAGCTTCGATTTAACAAGCTTTACCTGATTATTGGTCAGAATGGTCTCGACCAGTACAGTAGCATTTTCATAGCCCTTTGAAGAGATCGTCACAAAATCGTTCGGAAAAGCCTGAAAAGTTAGCCCCCCTTTTGCATCCGTTTGTGCATGAATGATCCCTTCGCCCACAACGATCTGGGCTTCTGGCATTGGATTTCCGTTTTCGTCGGTTACTTTGAGTGTAATGCTGCTGACTTTTAGCTTTTTGTTCGCTTTCTTCTGAGCTTGAACTGTTCCTAAAAATAGCAGGCAAATCAAAAACACGCCGATAAACCTGAATTTTTGAAATAATAGATATTGAAATTTCATAATTTCCATTTTATAGGTTTAATGTTACCAAACTACGTTGGGAACGAATTTTTTCATCTTGTACATATCTGATGTATTGAAGGGCAGGTAGTACATCCCCTCTTTCCACCTTGTCTGACGATCGGCCGGAATAGGTAATCGCGTGTATTTATATCCCCTTGGATAAGTGGCAGAGACGGTGACTTTCTCAACATCCATTCCAATAAGTGGTCCCTGCATTACTGCTGGCGCATCCATCCAACGACGAATATCAAAATAGTAATGTCCTTCGAAACATAATTCCACAATTCTTTCGTTCTTGATCCTGGGCCTGAAAATCTCCTTGCCCGTTGTGTATTGTGTTAATACATCAGGCATTTCGACTCTTGTTCTTATTACATTAATAGCCTGTACTGCATTTAATGATGCTCCGGGAGCAACCGTATTCGGCCCGTAAGCTTCATTTGCAGCTTCTGCATAGTTCAGGTAAAGCTCACCCAAACGAATGATCGGGTCAGTTGTCAACGGTTGTACTTTATTAAGTACACTCTGATCACCCCATAATTTGCGCTGGTAATAGCCGGTTTTTGTAATCCCCATGTAAGTTGGGTCAAGAAGCTGACTTGGTTTCGCAACCCCGTTTACATTCTCGTAATAAATCTTGGCCGTCACATAACCAGGAATAGGTGCTTCATTATAAATTATATCAATATAGAACCGGGGATCCCTTCCTGCATACGGATCCTGGTCTTTGTAGTGTCCGGCAGCTATTGCGGCCTGACGGTCTGCAACCGTATTGAGTGGTTCGCCATATTGTGTTTCAAATTTATCGACCACATTTTGCGTGGGGCATTCACCCGAATTACCACCTTTGCTCGATGCAAAAATCCCATTCGAAAGGGCAGCAAGACTACCGGAATTGTATGACTGATTTCCAGCCGACCATCCCCATAATTGTTCGTCGGAGTACCTTGTGCCGGTATAATTTAATTTGTAATCAGTTTTGGACAGTAAAACATAACCCCACTGCTGGGCAGCCTGGATAGCCTCCCAGTTGGCTTTTGCTGCCGCTTCCCAGTCCTTTACTCCCAATTCGTTGTTAAGCGGGCTGGCAGCATATAACAGGACACGTCCTTTCATGGCCATGGCAGTAACCCCGTTTGGTTTGAATAAATCGGGATGATTCAGGTGACCCGCACCGCCCATTTCCGGGTTATCCCTGCGCATTTTACCAGCTTTTGTAAAATAAGTTACGGCTGTATCCAAATCGGCAGCAATTTTCATCAGGGTTTCGTGTTTCGACAGTCGGGGAATATCCCACTGATCGTCAGGTCCTAATGCTTTGGTAAGATAAGGCATCGGTCCCCATATCTTAAACAACGTGAAATGTGCAAATGCTCTTACAAAATGTGCCTGTGCAATATAGTCATCAATATCAACCTGATCGCCATCTGTTACCTGGTCGATTTTGGCTAATGAAATATTACTTATCCGGATGATCTTAAACATGGCCGAGAGAATCGGCCGCCGGCCTGTATCATGCGTGAATTTATTCACAACTGACGAAACCTGCCCCCCTTTAACTGTCTGGCCTTCCATCAATCGACCGGGATCGCTCATATCGGTCAAGGCATCCCAGGTATATTTCTGGTCCCAAAAGCTAAAAAAAAGTGAAAAACCACACTTGATATTTTGGTTGCTGGGTCCTTCATATACCGTTTCAAAAAATTTTTTGAAGTTTTCATACTTGGTAAATACATCTGCGTCTGTCAAACCTGAATCCGGCGCCTTGTCAAGATAGCTTTTCAGACAGGAGGACATCAGGACTGGGAACAAGCCCAGGCATAGAATTAAAATATATCTTTTCATTGTTAAAATTTTACTGGTTAGAAATCAAAATTCACACCCACAGTGAATCGACTCATTTGCGGATAGAAACCCTGCTGGAAATCTTTGCGTTCAGGATCACCCTCGATTAATTTGGTGAAGGTGATAATGTTATTGGCTGTAGCATAAACCTTTACTCTCGAAATTCCCGCGTAATGTTTCAGAACGGCAGATTTAAATGTGTACGCGGCATAAATCTCTTTTAACCGAAGGTAATTGGCATTTCTCCAGAAACGATCTTCAACCATAATGTCGTAACCACTGTTTGCTTCACCACCACCCCAAAAGAGAATATCGGCGCTGTTACCTCCGCTGTAATGCAGGGTTGAATGATTTACATTCTGCATACCGGGACTCCAGTAATCGAGTTGTGAAGAATGGACCCGATAATCGCCTTTTATAAATTCTGCCTCGTACGTCTGATTATAAACCACATATTTGCCTGCATTTCCCTGGAAAAGTAAATTGAAATCAAATCCCTTATAATCAAATCCTGCCGATACCGAATAGGTGATGGGAGGATACTGTGAACCTGCCAGCGGGTATTTATCAACACTCGATATGGTCCCGTCTACGGTATAATCCAAAAATTTATAATCTCCGACGTTCAGTTTATCAAGCGCTATAGGAGAAGGATTATTGTGGATATCATTCACCGAGGTGTAATACCCTGTTCCGGTAAGAACAACGCCACTTAGTTGGGCATCAACAGGTTTTCCTTCATTTTTTGTATAATCAGGCGCATAAACCGGGTCATCCTTAAAAATTATCCGATTTTCGTTGAATCCGAAAAGTCCTTTTACAAAATAATTGAGTTGTGAACTGGTTGTTTTATTAAACTCGAGCTCTACTTCAAAACCCTGTTTTTTGATGCTACCCAGGTTTAAATCTTTAAATGAGTTTCCCACCAGCATGGTAACACCACGAGGAGACAGAAGCATTTTATTACGATATTCGTCAAACAGGTCTACGCTTATGTTGAACATGCTTTTGAAGACGCCAATCTCAAATCCTAAATCCCGTTTTCTGGCTTGTTCCCATTGTGCATTGATATTCGCCCCTTTATCTTCAAGAATGTAATTTCCGCTTGTTGTATAGTCACTTTTATAAAGCCAACGGCTTGATGCATAATCACTACCTACCAATCCATCGGAATAACGGAGTTTCAATTTATTCATCCAGGGTAATGCCTTTTTAAAGAATGACTCTTCGGATACCAGCCAGCCAATTGCCCCGGATGGGAAAAATCCAAACCTGTTCTCCGGCGCAAATCGCTCTGAACCTGTGTAACCAACATTTAACTCCATCAAATATTTGTGCGAAAAATCGTAAGTTGCCCTGCCAACAAGTGCTTCGTTGTAATAGGCAAAATCGGTTCCTTTGTTTTTTTGCTGGCGGTTTAACAAGGCAAGTCCGGAAACGGAGTGCTTGCCAAACGATTTGCTATAATTGAAGCCCATCTCATAATAGAGGTCACGGTAATAATCGCCCTCAAGACCTCCGACATTAATATTAAGTGGCGCCTGATTATAGACTTCGTTACCCTGGCCATTACGGTTCCATGGGTTTACACCTGGAATACCGATTTTAGAATAGTCAAGCAGATACTGTGGTTGGCTGTAAGAGGCATACAATGAGCGGTTTCTGTAATAGGTACTAAATGAAACTTTTCCTTTAAACGATAATCCCGGAATTATGCCTTCAAGTTTCTGATCCAAAATAAGGTCGGTAAACAGCTTCGAATCAAGATATTGGTTAAACGAGCCGCTATTCAGGCTATTATAAGGATTCCCGGTAAATTCTCCAAAAGATGCCGCTTGTCTTAAACCGGTCGCATCCGGATAATCAAGATCCGGAACTTGTTCTAAAACCCACGCCGGAAAATAGGCGGGATACCTTGCCGGGGATGTTGAATACAAGTCTCTCCATGGAGAACTTGCCTGCTGGTTTTTAATCCCTACTTCACCACCAACATTTACCGAAAACGTGGTAGATTTAGTAATGGTGAAATCAATGTTTGCACGGTAATTAAAGCGGTTATATTTGTATCGGGTATCCTGATACCCTGAATTTGCTGATTTGAAAAAATCCCCCTGGTTAAACCAACCCAGTGAACAAAAATACTTAACAAAGTCTGTACCGCCGCGTACATTAAAATTTGCATTGGCAGTTGGAGCATATGGTTGTGTGAGTTCTCCAAACCAGTTGACATTCGGATATTGCAGTGCATTAAGCGGTGACGTTGGATTACGATACTGATCCAACGTTGACTGTGGAAGAAGTTCGCTGAATTGCTGACCATTCATCCTGGCCACATTTAACATCGACATAGTCGTGTACGAATCGATGAAGTCAGGAATCCTTGTGGCTAATTCTATACCATAAGAACCTGTAAAACTCATCTGAGGCTTGCCTAAACTTCCCCGTTTGGTGGTTACAATAATAACCCCGTTTGCCCCTTTTGCCCCGAATACAGCGGTGGCTGAAGCATCTTTAAGTACGGAAACGGTGTTGATTTCAGCCGGATCAAGGTCTTTATAGTCACGTTCAACACCATCGACCAAGGTTAGCGGCGCTGATCCGTTCCAACTCGATACACCGCGAATAATTACTTCAGAATCATCATTCCCCGGTTCACCCGTTTGCTGAATGGTTAAAACCCCCGAAAGTTTACCCGCAATGGCATTGGTAATATTGGAAGTCCCGGCACGCATCAACGTCGCATTATTAACCTGGGAAATCGCACCAACAACACTCTCTTTCTTCTGGGTTCCGTAACCTACAACAACCACCTCATCAATACCGATGGTATTTTCGGACAGGGTTACATTAAACACGGTTCCGTTACCTACCGGAATCTCCTTAGGAGTAAACCCCACAAAACTAAATACAAGAGATTTAGCCGAAGCCGGAATGGATAAAGTAAATTTACCGTCAAAGTCGGTAACTGTTCCGAGGGTCGTCCCTTTCACGATAATCGAAGCCCCCGGAATTGGCACTTTATCATCGCCGATAACTGTACCCTTAATTGTTTTTTGCTGTGCCGAAGCACTTAGCGAGGATAATAGAAATATCCCTGCCAAAAAAAACGTTGCAAAGACCAGAAAATGTCTTTTCAGGAAAAAATTTTGCATTGCATCATTTTTCATACATGTCCACATTAGTTAATTTATGTTAATAATATTGCACCTCTTCCGAAAATATTATGTTTGTCTAAAAGCAGGATTCTGTGATTCCGTGAGGATCCGAAAGTCTTGCCTGGTTTTCGTTAAGGCACACGACTAAAGTAAAAGGAAATTCTTTGTAACAAAAGAAAAAAGTATATTATTCCTGTCACCCATGAACCTAATGTGATGCACATTGAATTTAAGTGCTTTTATTCAGTCAGTTATAAATTTACTAAAATATCAAACATGTTGTAAAACATATTTGACTACATTAAACGTTTAATCTCCAGAAATGACATTGCACAATTTAAAATAGCTGATGGATAGTTTTTTACGGTCGTAAAGTAATATTTAAAATTATTTAAAGATTAAATTACATGCAATAATTTATGCAACTATATATTATTCTATAACTTACGACAATCAAAAGGATTGACACGTAATTATTGTATTTCCGTATATTTTGTATAAAACAACAATTTCTGACGGATTTTAACAATTGATGTTCAATCTGACGGTCTGAAAAATCAGGAATCACCATTCTGCAAAATACGAGTTGTAAATTTTTTATTGTTAATTTATGAATTAGTTACGCAATACTCATGCAAGGACAAGTTTCGTCTGATTTACTGTGTTAAAAACAAATTTTTAACGCCTTCGAACACCGATTGAGGATCGGGGTTAACCGGAAAAACGATCAACGGTTCAAGATAATGTATCTGATTTTGGTTTTTGAATTTCTCAATTCCGCCTCCCGTGATATTGAGCATGATAATGGCATTCCTATCTATCCGGCCATCCTTAACTGCCTGTATTAATGATGCAACGCCAACAGCAGCTGCAGGTTCAAGGTCATTTCCTTCGGTTTGTAAAAACAACTGCCCGGCATCCCAGGATTCGTGGTTGGTTACCCCAAAAATCTCACCTCCGGCATCTGTCATCGCATCAAATAATCCACCAATAATACTGTAAGGAGGTTTTCTGTTCGATAATACCTTTGCATTTATTTCCTCCACCTGTTTTCGGGCCTCCTCGTCATTGATCGGGAGCATCTGTCTTGAACCGGCATCCCAAGCCTCTTTAATGGGAAGAAAAGGGGCGTTTTGCGACAACATGAGTTTCATTTTCGTTGAACCGTAACGACCGTCTTGCAGGAAACGAAGATTGGCTTCCCAGGCAGCTATTGCACCGGTCCCGCTTCCAATAGCCTGGAAATAATAATCGGGAATCTTTCCGATTGTCGTTACTGCCGATAAAACGGTAGTTCCCATTCCATCGCGGCGGGCGACATTTTTTGCCCCTCCTTCGGGATAAAACCCATCGATATAGCAGGCCAGGTTCGACAGGTGAATTGCATCAAAATAATCACCACCCGATTCTGAGGCGATCAGTTTAACACAGGGATCGATTTCCTGGGCAAACCACAAGGCATTGAGGTTGTCTTTCGGTACACAGATCAGTACCGGGATTTTATTTTCGGAACAGACTTTTGCGAAGGCACGGGCAGTGTTTCCCGCGGAGGCGATAACCATCACCCCTTCGGTATTTCCGGAAGGACGTGCACATACCGAAAAAGCTTCACATTCTTTAAAAGTACCTGTTTGCATCATCGCCCCCTTTTCTGGCCAATAACCATTAAAGGTGATGTAAAGATTTGTTAATCCCAGTTCCCTGGCAAGTCCCTGGCTTTTGAAGGTTACCGGCGCACCTGAACCGTCAAGAATTTTATGAACCGGAAGCCATGAGGAAAACTTGTAGATTCCGGGCAGCGATTCGTCTACAACCAATTGTTTTTGATCATAAATTGCACGAAGCAGCCCGGGCTCATCGTTGTTGGGACAATTCAATTCCCAGTTTTGATCCTCGAAACGTTTTCCGCAGCAAAGTGACTGAAGGTTATATTTAGTTTTGGTGAAACCCGCCATTGATTAAATTTTTAATTGCCCAAAAGTAGTGCTTTTAAAAAGGAATGCAAATTTTGATGATTCAGCTACCGCATCCCTTCCATCAATAAATCAAGATAATTGTTGCGGTTGATTAATTGGAATCCTCCATGGTATTCCTGCTGCCATAATTTAGGAACGCGGATTTTATTCTTTGTCTTCTGTCAAATCCGATAATTTTTTTATAACGCGCTGCATCAACAAATTCTCGTTTTTAGAAAGGTCTGCAGAAAGGTATAAGGTCTTTAATCCCGAATTTTTTCCCAATTGTTTTATCAATGTTGTTTTACCAGTCTGGCGGGGGCCATAGATAAGCATTATTTTCCCACTTGTTGAAAGTTGATTAAGACATTGGTTTTCTATGTACCGTGGAATGATCATTTCACTTTAATTTTACCAAAGGTACAAATTTTTTATGAATAACCATATATTTTAGTTTAAATTTTTACGGATAACCATAAATATTAGCCTTAATTATTACGGTCAACCATAGATATTAGCCTAATTTTTTACGGTCAACCATAATTTTTAGACCTGTTATTTACGGTCGTCACGAGTAAAATATTTGCGAAACAAAACATATGTACTTGAAGAATAAGGCTATCCACTACTGATGATAAATTATAGATTTTCATCAATTGCCTTGTTTAAATAGCGGTTCAACGGTTGTATGATTTTAAAAAGATCAATTGTATTTTTCACAAAATCAGGAGCGTATAGGTTCTTATCCTCAACCGGATGTCCTAATGCATAATTCCGGTTTTTAAGCAGTTCGACATGCTCCCAATCTTTCGGATAGCCTTTAGGTGCAGTTTTAAGTTTATCGTAGTATTGCAAGGTATAAGTTGATTTAAATTCCTTGTTTTCAATTATGCGCAGATAATCCTGCGGATGATAGAAGATTTCCTGCCGGATCGCATGCAGGAAATCGGCAGATGGCATATAAATTCCTCCTGAAACAAAACACTCACCCGGCTGGACATTCAGATAATATCCGGCATAGCCCGATTTCTTACCTCCGCGCGAAATAAAACATCCGTAGTTTGTTTTATAGGGCTGCTTATCCTTCGAAAACCGCACATCACGATAAATACGGAAAACACAATCCTTGGGATTTAATGCGGGAATCTCCTCATCAAATTGTCGGATTCCGGAAATCAGGTCAGCTGCCACACCGAGAAACTGAATTCGCGTAACATCATACCTGGTACGGTTCTGATCGAACCATTCGCGTGAATTATTGGCTTCAAGGTCTTTTAGAAAATCGAGTATCTCGTTCATCTGATGTCATGTGTTTATTATGCATATACGGAATTGAACCACTGAGCTTTCCCCGGAATCATTTACCGAACATCAGGGGGTCGTTCCGTAATTCAAAAATAACAGAAATCGGTGAATTAAAAACCATTGCGATCCGGTTTCTTTAGTTCTTCTTCTTTCACCTTTCCTTTTTTGGGTAATACCTTTGTACTTTCAAATCATTATTTTTGTACACTAATCGGCTTGAAATGACTTGCGCCGCACTGAAACTGATTTATAATGAAGAATAGTTGCATTATCGTAGCCGGAGGAAGTGGTTTACGCATGGGAGGAGAACTCCCGAAACAATTTATTTGCGTAAACGGAATCCCTTTGCTGATGTATACCATTCGCAATTTTTACTCCTTTGACCCGTCCCTTCAGCTAATACTGGTACTTCCCGAAGATCAGGTGAGTACCTGGAACGAATTGTGTGTTAAGCATGAGTTTAACATTGCACATCAGGTGATTGCAGGAGGCGATACGCGGTTCCGGTCTGTAAAAAACGGTCTGACCCTGGCCCGTAATTGCGAACTGATCGCCATACACGACGGCGTCCGCCCGCTGGTGAGCCATGAAACGCTGGCACGCTGTTTTAATTGTGCGGCTGAACTTGGGACAGCAATTCCGGTTTTACCTGCTCATGAGTCGGTACGTGAAGGGGACTTGAGTGAATCAGTTCCTGTAGACCGTTCACGCATTTTTATGGTTCAAACGCCACAGGTTTTTAAAGCATCGGTTATCCGGGAAAGCTATCTTCAATCGTGGAGACCTGAATTTACCGATGATGCCTCGGTTGTTGAGCACTTGGGCCTGACTGTTAATCTGGTGATGGGGAATCGCGAAAATATTAAAATAACGTTCCCTGAAGACCTCGTTATTGCAAATTTCTACCTTATAGCTACTTCAAAATTCTGATCCGCTTAATCCGGATATCCTTTACCGGGCGCCAGTCTGTATCGACAGCAACTTCGTTAATTTTATCTGCAATATTCATTCCTTCAGTGACTTCTCCGAAAAGCGAATACTCATGGTCGAGCGTTGGTGCCCCGCCTATTGTCCCGTAGACCTCTTTTTCTTCCGGGGTAAATTTAAATTTTTTCTTCTTTTCGATATCCTGAAGGTCAGTCTCTCCGTAAAGTCTACCCGTAACGATGTAAAATTGGCTTCCATCTGAGCGTTTATAAGCGTTATTATCATCAGGTAATCGTGGTACGCCAATCATTCCTCTCCTATGGAAATATTTTGGGTGAATATTTGCGGGCAATGTGTATCCCGGCCCTTTCCATCCGATAATATCCCCCTTTTTTGCATACCGGGTATCGGCCGCGCCGCTTTGAATCACAAAACCCCCGATCACCCTGTGCCACAGCAAGGAATCATAATAATGTTCATGGACCAGTTTGAGAAAATTATCGCGGTACTCCGGCGTATCGTTAAAGAGCCTGATGGTAATATTCCCTGTTTCTGTTTCGATAACGACTCCCTTAATCCGCGCATTGGCAGCGCTCACGGCAGGATCGACTCTCCCCGAAAGAAGCGAAAGAGCCTGAACCGGAGTGTTTTTCGATTTTAACAGCTCAACAATATAAATTGACGGGATAGCCAGGTACTCCTGGGTCGCCTGTACGGTTTTAAGAACGCCTACACCAAGTACCTCATCGTTATTCAGGAATACCGGACGCCCTTGTGTTGTCCAATAAATCATATTGGTAATGCTGAACATTTTTGTCCCGGTGACAATCAGTTCCTGCAGCATTTTCCCTTTATTGACAGGGACAATGGTCTCTCTCGGCGGACTGGCCATACGCGTGACAGAGTTCCTGGGTACCTCACCCGTATAAAGTTTCAGCGCCGGTTTTTTCAACTTTTTGACTTTTAAAAGCACAAGGTCGTTAATCCGGTCTACGGCCTGGAATCCCGCTACTTCATCAACATCTCCATCCCATATCTCAATAGTTGCCCTGTCGCAATTACCAAACAGGGAATTCAAAGCAATAATGTTTTGATCATCAACAAAGAATCCAAATCCCGATTCGAGTCTCCGCTCCCCGCTGTAAGTAGTGATGGTTACCATGGAGGGCAGAAAACGGGATAAACCGGTTGTTGTCTCCTGCGGAGCCGGAGCCTGTGTGACCTCAGGCACCACAGGCTTCTCTTCTTTATTCGGACGGTTTCCGCATGCGGTGACTAAGAGAGAGAAAGTGATAAGGGCTATAAGCTTTGGTTTCATGCGTATCGGGTTTGAAAATATAATTGTGCATAGGTATTTGCCAAAATTCAGATTTTATGTCGCAGCTACGCTGCTTTCGTTAATACTCAATACTACTTTCTACAAAGATATTGCAGCTACGCTGTAAACCAATGCATATTAATTGCATAATTTCGAATGATTGTACGGTAAATTAAAGTTTAATTCTGTAATATGACCTGCAACGTAGTTGCTGTATCTTTGTAGCTTAAACTCAAATGCTGCTCTGGAAGCAGCATGGCTGCGGCATCTAATCATACCATTCAAATAAATACCGTTCATCATATTCAATTTCATTCTTTTGAAGCATTAGTAAATATTCCTCTTTGAATGTTGATCTTTTGTGATGTTCCGGTTGGTTCAATATGTATTTTATAACTCCATCAATCTGCGACCTTGAATATGTGAATGAACCAAATCCATCCTGCCAATTAAATTTTCCTGCCACCCATTTTTTGTCATTGATTAATTTTGAAGAACTGGCTTTTATATCACGAGTCAGATCAGAAACACATCTAGTGGGATGCAATCCGATTAGCAAATGAACGTGATCAGGATTAATATAGATAGAAAGCGGTTTGCATTTTTTGTTTGAAATAATGCCACAGATATATTTCTCCAACTCATAACCGTGAATTTCTTTTATTGCATTAGCCCGGCCTAATACAGCAAAAACAATTTGAACATACATTTGCGTGTAGGTATTTGCCATAATTCAGATTTTATGTCGCAGCTACGCTGCTTTCGTTAATACTCAATACTACTTTCTACAAAGATATTGCAGCTACGCTGTAAACCAATGCATATTAATTGCACAATTTCGAATGATTGTACGGTAAATTAAAGTTTAATTCTGTAATATGACCTGCAACGTAGTTGCTGTATCTTTGTAGCTTAAACTCAGATGCTGCATAGAAGCAGCGTAGCTGCGATAACTAATGACATTTTCGCTTTATCTGATTACTACATTCAGTCTGACATCCTTTAGCGGACGGTTGTTTGCATCTGTTTTTAACGCGGCTATCTTTTCAATGACTTCAAACCCACTGATTACCTCACCGAAAATTGTATATTTCCCGTCAAGTTCAGGGTATCCTCCCACCGTTGTGAAAGCCTTGCGTTGTTCGGGAGTAAATTTTAATCGCTCTGGATGGATTCTCATCTCTACCTCCATCTGCTCCTTGATAGGATTGGCAATTGCCCTGAACTCTTCAACTTTTTTCTCCTCTTTGAGTTTTTGCAGTTGAGCCATAATCTGTGGCGTCATCAGACGTTTCTGAATCTCTTTCTGCAAGGGAAGATTCCTGGCCAGTTCCATAGTATCGAGTTCTCCTGACCGATAAACTTTTCCATGGATAATAAAAAACTGCGAGATATCCGATTGCATAAAAGGGTTGATTTCATCGGGCTGACGCGGCGCACAAAGTGCTCCCCTTTTATGGATATGATTGGGCAGTATCTCGTCTGCGACGGTAAATTCCGGATCGCCATATCCTATTCGCTGGCCCGGAAGTGCATTTTTTGTATCTTTTGATCCACCTTGTATCATGAAATTTTTAATCACCCGGTAAAACAGGGTTCCATTGTAAAACCCCGCAGCCGCTTCACGGAGAAATTTATCCCGGTGCAAAGGCGTGTCGTTGTACAACTTACACGTTATGTCCCCCAAATTAGTGGTAATCACAATCAGCCGCTCCTTATCCGGGGCAGAAGATGATGCCACAAGGGCTATAAGGAAAGCTATTAAAACAAAAATCTTCATTACAGATATCCGGTTGTCTTCAACTATATTACTCTACCCTTACTTCCATTTTTAAATCCTTTAACGGTCTGTCGTTTGCTCCTGTTGGTTGTGCAGCAATTGAATCAATTACCGATAACCCCTCAATGACTTCACCGAAAACGGTATACCCACCATCAAGATGCGGAGTTCCGCCCAGGGTGGAATAAACCTGCTTTTGTTCTTCAGTCAAAGTGAAAGGTGTTTTTGCAACTTTAGCCATTGCTTCATTTTGTAACCGTTCGATCAGGGATGCAAATGCAACCTGGTTGCCCGATTGCTGGTAAAATTTTATTGAATCGTTGTTGGCCTGGGCAAGCTGACGCATAAAACTTTGTGCCAGTTTTTCATTACCTTTTGCCTCCAGCGCTGCCATGTCATTGGCCGGGAACACAACGCCCTGAACAATATAAAATTGAGATCCTGACGATTTTTTCTCAGGATTAACCTGATCACCCTGTCTGGCAGCCGCCAGAGCTCCCTTTTTATGCAGAAATTTCGGATTTATTTCATTATCAATGGTATAATCAGGACCACCGTTGCCAGGATGCTGTTCGGGGTTTGCCGTGCGTGATTCAGGATCGCCTCCCTGTATCATAAATTCTTTGATAACCCTGTGAAATATCTGACCGTTGTAAAAACCCTCTTTCGCAAGTTTAAGAAAATTATCGCGATGTTTCGGAGTCTCGTTATAGAGCTCTACCTTCATCTCGCCAAAATCTGTTTTGATCACTACAACCGATCGTTTTTCGACTTTATCCTGTGCGGTTCCGCACGAAACCATCAACGTAGCAGCCAGAATGATTCCCCCTTTAAAAAGTATATTCATAGTTGTTTAATCTTTGTTGCCAAAGATAATAAAAGGTTATTGTATATGTAGAGACTAGACATGTCTCGTCTCTACTGTATTTTTTTTTAATTTTGTCCTATTAAATAGTCAATAAAAAGATGAGCAATTTTACAATATATAATACACTGAGCAGAAAAAAGGAAATTTTTGAGCCGATCAATCCCGGTCACGTTGGGATGTATGTTTGTGGTCCGACCGTTTATGGTGAAGCTCATCTTGGTCATTCACGTCCGGCAATTACATTCGATGTATTGTTCCGTTACCTGAAATACCTGGGTTACAAGGTACGGTATGTGCGCAATATTACCGATGTGGGGCACCTGGTGAATGATGCCGACGAAGGTGAAGATAAGATTGCCCGGAAAGCGAAAGTAGAAGAACTCGAGCCCATGGAGATCGTTCAGCGTTACACAAACAGCTACCGTCAGAATATGTTACAACTGAATGTGTTATCACCCAGTATTGAACCAACCGCTTCGGGACATATGATCGAGCAGATTGCCGTGGTTCAGAAAATTATTGATTCAGGGTTTGGATACGAAAAAAACGGATCAGTCTATTTCGATGTTGAGAAATATTCATCAGTCCACAATTACGGTACACTTTCAGGGCGAAAAATTGAAGACCTCTATTTTAATACCCGGGATTTGGATGCCCAGCCGGAGAAAAAGTCAGGTCTTGATTTCGCGTTATGGAAGAAAGCCGCGCCGGAACACATTATGAGATGGCCTTCACCATGGGGAGATGGCTTCCCTGGATGGCATACGGAATGTACCGCGATGAGCACGAAATATCTTGGTGAACCGTTTGATATTCATGGCGGCGGACTTGACTTGCTTTTCCCGCATCATGAAGCGGAGATTGCCCAGGGCGTAGCCTGTTTCGGGCACGAGCCGGTCCGGTATTGGATGCACAATAACCTGATCACGATTAACGGTCAGAAAATGGGCAAGTCACTCGGTAATTTTATCATGCTTGATGAACTCTTTACAGGCTCCCATCCCTTGCTTGAAAAGGCTTATTCACCTGCTTGTATCCGCTTTTTTATCCTCCAGGCGCATTACCGGAGTCCGCTTGATTTCTCGAACGAGGCACTGCAGGCGGCCGAAAAGGGATTGGAAAGGTTATTCAATGCAACGGCACTGCTTGAAGGACTTCAGCCGTCAGCCGATTCTACCATAGATGTGGGCGCATTAAAAGAAAAATGTACCCTTGCAATGAATGACGACCTCAACACACCGATACTGATTGCCCATTTGTTTGATGGTGTAAAAATGATCAATTCTGTCAGTGACGGCAAAGCATCGGTTAATACCGCCGATCTTGAACGCTTAAAAACAATCTACAGTGATTTTGTGGTGGGAATACTTGGATTAAGACCCGAAATTTTAACTGGCGGATCTGCAGACAATGAATTATTAGGTAATGTGGTTGATTTGTTACTTAATCTTCGTATCGAAGCTAAAAAGAACAAAGATTGGGCAACATGCGACAAAATCAGGAACAACCTCACCGAACTTGGTTTTGAAATTAAAGATACCAAAGAAGGATTCGGGTGGACCCTGAAAAAGTAAGTCCCGTAATTCACAAGTTTCCTAAATGCCTACAAAATCCAGGTCATGGCACAGGTACCAATCTGTAAATTATTCCGGGTGACTCGACAGCGACATAGATATACCCGTCAGGCGACATTTCAACATTACGAAGACGACCTATATCGGGTAAAAGAATTTCCTTATGTACCACTGAATTACCGGACATTTCACAGCGCACCAGGTATTTGAATCGCAATGATCCGATCAGAATATCTCCTTCCCATCCTTTATATTTGTCACCTTTGACAAAAGTCATCCCGCATGGGGCAATTGAAGGAACCCAGTAGGTAACCGGCTGCTCCATTCCTGTCTTCGCCGTATCTTTCGTAATAATGGTTCCATCGTAATTGATTCCGAAGGTAATTACCGGCCATCCGTAATTTTTTCCGGGCTGAATCAGGTTAAGTTCATCTCCCCCCTTGGGACCATGTTCGCTTTCCCAAAGTACTCCTGTGGTAGTATTGTATTCCAGTCCCTGGGGATTTCGGTGACCATAACTCCAGATAGTTTTCTGTGCACCCGCCTTGTTAAAGAAAGGGTTATCTGCAGGAACGGTTCCGTCTTCGTTGATGCGATGAATCTTGCCGCAATCGTTGCTTAAATCCTGTGAATTCTGCTGCCTGCCGCGTTCGCCGACGCCAAAAAATACATGCCCTTTTCCGTCAAAGGTTATTTTACAGCCCACATGGTGACCTGTTTTGGTGTCGGGCATTGCCTTAAACAGAAGCTGTTGATCGACAAGGGTGTTGTCTTTCAACCTGGCCCGCATCACGTTTGTATTCCACCCGTCACTGACATTTGTTGAGCTGGCGGTATAGGCGAAATAAATCCAGCCATTGGTTTTATAATCAGGGTGTAACCGGATGTCGAGCAATCCGCCTTGTCCCACTGCATGGATAGCAGGAAGGCCTTGAATATCTGCTACTTTTTTTCCGTTCCTGAAACGTAGCATTTTACCTTCCCGTTCGTTGATCAGCATATCGCCATCGGGCAGAAAGGCCATTCCCCAGGGAACATCGAGACCAGTGATCACTGTGTCAAGTTTCAATTTAAGTTTTTCGGTAGTGATCACTTTCTGATCCTTAATACTTTGTTCTCCCTTTCCAAGTTCGAGTTTTGTATGGATAAACAACGCGAGATCGCGTATTTCGTTTTTTGTAAACGTCTTTTTGTAGGACGGCATCCCAAAATCGGGAGATCCGGTACTGATACTTTCAATGATATCCTCCTGTCTGCTGCCGTTTTTCCATTCTCTCTTCGAAAACCAGCTTAGGTCATCGTAATGACAACTCGCGCAGAAGTTGGCGTAATTTTTTGCAGCCAGGTTCATTGCTGTATCATTCAGCGGGGCTGAACCGCTATTGGTTTTGCCGGATTGACCAGGCGTCTCGTTGCAGGAGGTCGAAATGATCAGCACGAGTAGTTGAATAAACAAGGTGAATTTCATGTTACGAATTATTAATTAACAACAGAATTTTTGATAATCACTCTTTTAACGTTTATGGGATAATTTTGGTTGCAAACCGATAAACAAATTCCACGAATTAAGGCGAATTTCGCGAATTCATTCAGAGTTTAGGTCTTGCTAAAAGTGATTATTCAGCATGTATTTAGATAATCTTAACGGTTTTTGAGATTTTGTGTGGAGATAACCACCGTACAGTTGAACCAGCGAGGCAATCCGGGATAAAAATAACGGGGCGCAGGTGAGCCCGCACCAGGAGCATTCACAACAACCATCGAGGCATATTTTTCGTCTGTTACATTATGAATATTCAAAGCAGCATCAATTGTCAGCCGGTTAAATAATCCAAAAACGGTCCCTGCTTTGATGTTCATAACAAACCAGGACTTCGAATACCGGCTGTTGAGATCATTTAGCGGAATACGGCCCGAACTGTTCAACTCAATCCGTGAATAAAATCCACCCCGGGTTTTTAAATCAAGATTTCCCGAAAAGAGCTGATCAGGCATTCCTGGCAGCTTATTTCCTGAATAGTCGATATTATCAGCAGTAAAGTCCAGAAAATCAAAGCGGCTCGCCGAGTAATTCAGGTTAGCAACTAATGTGAACGAATTGGGTTTCTTATGGCCCAGAATCCATTGCTGAATGGCAACTTCCACTCCTCGGTGCAACGACGACCCGGCATTCATTCCCACGTAAATATCCTCAGCCACTCTTTTGGGAACAATCAGGTCAGTGACCCGCATGTAATATAAGGCGAAGTCAATAAATGTGGCACGTTTAAACAGGTTTGCCCGGAAACCCTGCTCAAAACTCCATGCTTTTTCCGGTTTAATCTCACTGTTGATTAACCCGAGCGGACTTAATGTTTCGGAAAGTGATGGAATAGAAAACCCCTTATTGACAGAGGTATAAAGGTGTAACCCACCCATAGGATTCCAGGCAAGTGATAGTCTCGGAGCAAGGATAGGGCTGAAATTATATTTCCCTGACTGATCCAGTGTGTCGGCAGTGAACTGGTCGGTGAACCGAAATCCTGACCAGTTAAAATTAAATCCTCCGGTGACGGCAATCCTTTTCCAACGTGCTTCCATCTGGGCAAAGAAATCTGTCTGGTAAATGTATTCTTTCCCCTTTTGCAGAAGCACCCCCTTGACCCCGTTTCCCCCAATGTTCTCGGAAAGCGAACTCCCGATCCTTTCAAAATAAAGGTTCGACCCCGCGATAAATTCAAAATTCGTGTTTCCGTGTTTTTTTGAATGTTGGCTCAATACCCGTCCTCCGTAAGAAAAGCCCGAATCATTCAAATAATTAAATGGTCGGTTTTCTTCCGTTTTCCTGTGCGACAGAAAGGCTGAGGTCGAATAGTTCCAGCTTTGAGGACCTTTATAACTGAGGCTGTAACCTGCAAAAATCCGGTCGGGATGTTCGTATCCTTTTGATTTCAACCAACTGGCAGCAGCTTTCCGTGGATGTGTTGCAAAGGTTAGCGAATCGATTGAACTTGGTATCTGCGATTTGATGAGTGATCCCGACACAATAAAATTACCTGAAAGATGGTTGCTGAAATTATGATTCTGATTGACAAAAAAGGAGTTGCGGCTGTATTGACTGTTTTCACGATAACCATCCGACTGAATGCGGGAGAGTGATATTAACAAATCGTTTTTAGCAGTTCCATCCGAATAATTAACTGAGTTTTTAAAGTAACCAAAGCTTCCGGCAGAACTGATCAATTTAAATTCTTCACGGTTATACTCCGCCCGGTGCGGATAAAGGATTACAGTTCCACCCAATGAGGCGCCGTGAATGCTGGAGGCAGGTCCGCGTAAGACCTCTATCCGGCCCAGGTATTCGGGATTAATATCGTCAAAAGTTGTTTCACCTTCAGCGCTGTACATCGGAATATCACCAAAGAAAAGCTTGATTTTTTTTGTACCATACGGGTAACGTGATCCTATTCCGCGAAGGGTTAATTTGATGGTTCCCGAAGTCCCTTCCTGCATAACGATCCCGGGAACGGTCGAAAGAGAAGAGGCAATATTCACTGCCGAATTTTCGAGCCGGTCACCAGGAATAACCGAAATTGATCCTGCTGCGGACTTAAGCTGACCTGTAGTCCGAAAGGCCGTTACCGGAATTTCTGATAAATCAACCCGCAACTGCGCCGGCGTGACAGCCGTATCTTTAGGGAAGGTGGCCGGATTAACACTCTGGCCAAATAGCGAACAGGAGACAAAAATGAGGTTCAGGCTTATAAAAAGTTTCATTCCCTATTAACGGAATGTTGCACTTTTTGTTTACCAGCATTAGATACAATTCACAGTTTATGCGGTAATGCTTTCTCAATTATATTCAGGCCAGCTTCGAGTGTAGCCCTGGGACAACCAAAATTTAACCTGAAGTAGCCCTCACCTCCGGTACCAAACAAACTGCCTTTGTTTAAAGCCACTCCTCCCTCGATTAAAAGTTTAGCCAATTGATTCTCGCTAAGTTCATAAGCCGTGAAATCGAGCCAGACCAGAAATGTGGCTTCAGGCTTCATAATTTTCACGAGCGGCATTCTTTGGGAAATAAATTCTTCAAGAAAATTGTAGTTATCTGCAAGATAGGTCATTAATTGGTCAAGCCAGTCGTACCCGTTGTGGAACGCAGCCTCTGTTCCCACATTTCCGAAAATATTGCCGCTATCGATATGAACAGTATGCAACACCCTTTCGTATTTCACCCTGAGTTTTTTATTAGGGATAATCACAAAGGCTGTTGATAGTCCGGCCATATTAAAAGTTTTGCTGGCAGCCATCAGCACGGCACTGTTCGTGGCAATCTGTTCAGATACCAAAGGGAGTGGGATATGCTTGTGCCCGTCAAAAACTAGATCAGCATGAATCTCGTCCGAAATGATCACGATTCCATTTTCATTACAAATTCTGCCCAGTTCTTCGAGTTCTTCCATTTTCCAAACCATTCCCCCCGGATTATGCGGACTGCAAAGGATCAGGAGTTTGGTCTCCGGATCAATTACCTTCCTGAGCTGATCGAAATCAAAAGTATACCTTCCTTCGACCAGTTTTAAAGGATTCTCGATCATTTTACGACCAGAGCCTTTAATACTCGTGAAAAACGGGAAGTAAACAGGTGGCTGCACGATGACTTTATCCCCGGGTTCGGAAAGCGCCATGATCAGCATCGTCACCGCAGAAACAACTCCCGGACTCGAAGTGATCATTTCCCTTTCAATTTTCCAGTTATGCCTCCGTTCCATCCAGTTGATGATGGATGTGTAATAACTGTCGGGACGATAGGAATAGGCCAGTATCTCATGGCTCATCCGCTCTTTTAAGGCATCCATAATAAAGTCAGGAATACGGAAATCGGTATCGGCAACCCATAATGGCAAGGCTTCACTGTTCCCAAAATAGGTCTGGAGCATGTCGTATTTAACGCAGTTCGTTCCGCGTCGTTCAATTATTTCGTCAAAATTGTAATGCATAATCTATTTTCTTGAGCCAGTTATAATCTTCCCCTTTTTCGATTTTCAAAACAAAATCAAACCGGTCAGGATCGAGGCACAGTTCAAAATCGGTTGCCGGTGACCATTCGTGATTGGCAGGGTCGAGTAATCGTGCACCATCACCCGTGCGAAGCATTAACTTCATCTTTTCAAAGTTGGTCTCATTACCCTGCAACCTGTCACGCAAATATTCTGCAAGAAACGTGTCTTCCTGGGTGGGATAGCGCCCTTCATAACCCATACACACAAGACTAACCACGGCAGGTTTTTTCCCGCGTATATAGCGAATCACTGCTTCAGCATTCACAAAACTACCGGTGATGATTTCATCAGCCAGGGTAGCATTGGCAATACCTCGGGTTCCGGAACTTGTGGTCATAATAATGGTCTTCCCGTGAAAATCCTGGTTCATAATATGGGTCGGCGAATTCCCAAAATCGAAACCCGGAACTATACGTTCATTTCGTTCACCCAACATTACCACATCGGGTTGTTTCTCTTTCAGCGTAAAAGCATCCTCAACATGCTCAACAGGAATAATTTTTGCGGCTCCGGCAGCAAAAATATAACAAGCGGTGGAAAATGCCCTGAAGACATCTATTATCACGGTGAGTCCTGTCGCTTTTTTAGCCCCTTCCGTGAGCTGAAGAATTTCAATTTCCATATTTATAAGTTTGTCCCTTACGGAACTTTTGTAATTTGGCAGCGAATTTAGTGCAATTCCTGCTATAATTCCTTTTATTTGGGGATGATATTGCCCCAAAACAAGTAAATTCGAATTATGATTTCGTTGAACAAAAATGAATTGAACCTGTTGCAGTTTGCTAACCTGAGTAGTTTTTCGGGGTTGATCCACTTTTCGACCACCCGCACCGGAGGTTGCAGTAACGGCAATTACAGTAGTTTAAACCTGGGATTCAATTCAGGCGATCTTCCCGAAAGTGTGACTGCAAACCGTGTCAAACTTTGCGCAGCTCTTGCGATCAATCCCGCAAGGTTAGTTTTTCCGAAACAGACCCATTCTGCAACGGTCAGGACCATTAATGCAAAGTTTTTTATTTCCGGCAATGAAGAGCGCAAACTTTTACTCATGGAGACAGATGCACTAATCACAAATCTTAAAGGGGTTTGTATCGCTATTAAAACAGCCGATTGTGTTCCTGTTCTCCTTTATGATCCGAAAAAAAGCGTCCTGGCAGCTATTCATGCGGGCTGGCGCGGAACAGTGCAGAACATCGTATCGAAAACGATCACTAAAATGGTGGAAGAATTTGGATCTCAGCCCTCAGATCTTTGGGCCGGAATTGGTCCTTCGGTTAGCAGCGAAGTTTATGAAGTCGGAGCAGAGGTCTGGAACCAGTTTGATCCTGAATTCTACCATAGTTCAAACCCAGCCCAATCGGATAAGCGATTGCTCGACATTCGTAGTGTCAACTTCCGTCAGATGATTTTGTCCGGAGTTCCTCCTGGTCAGATCGAAGTAACAAATATCTGCACGTATTCTGATGCTAAACGGTTTTTTTCCGCACGTCGTGATGGACAAAAAACGGGAAGAATGGCGACCGGAATTATGCTCATATAAATAAAAACGATACACTCAATCTCAATGCGCCTTGTTGCGACCGGTTTAATACCCAACTGAAGAGAATAAAATAAGTACCTAATTCTGAACATTCTACTTCATACGATTGTTTTATTTCGTAAAAACAACAAATCCGGAATATTCATTCAAGGATAATTAACAGGATAAATATGAAATACAACGAACTCGGAAAAACAGGCGTTTTGGTTTCAGAGCTTTGCCTGGGAACCATGACATTTGGTGGGAAAGGCTTTTGGGAGGTGGTAGGTCAATTACCGCAGGATGAGGTAAACCAGATTGTCAAAACCTCACTGGATAATGGCATTAATTTTATTGACACGGCCAATGCCTATTCCGAAGGGCTTTCAGAAACAATGCTGGGTGAGTCACTGAAAACTTTGGGGGTACCCCGGCAGGAGGTCGTAATCGCGACTAAAGTCAGATTGCGTATGGGACCGGGCGCGAACCAGATAGGACTTTCGCGGCTTCATATTATCGATTCGGTGAATGACAGCCTTCAGCGGCTTAATCTCTCGCACATCGACCTGCTTTACATTCACAGTGTAGATTATATTACACCCCTTGAAGAAACTATGCGGGGGCTCGAAGACGTTGTACGCTCAGGAAAGGTGCGATACATCGGCGTAAGCAATCATCCCGCATGGATGGTGGTTAAAGCAAATGGGTACGCTGATAAAATGGGCTGGACGAAATTTGTTGCTTCGCAAAATTATTACAGTATTGCAGGGCGTGACATTGAAAGAGAAATCATGCCAATGGCAAAAAGCGAGAATATAAGTATAATGCCCTGGAGCCCGCTTGCCGGAGGATTCCTGTCCGGAAAGTTTACCCGCGACACCGAAATAGCGGGAAGCAGCCGTCGCGATACGTTCGACTTTCCTCCCGTCAACAAGAAGAAAGCATATGAAATTATAGATGTTATGGCCGAAATTGGCAAACTTCACAATGTTTCTGTGGCTACCGTTGCACTTAACTGGGTAATAAACCAGCCGGGAGTTTCAAGTACTATTATCGGGGCGAAAACCCTGGATCAGCTCAGACAAAATATTGCCGC
>JBBRGI010000007.1:0-26273 GCA_038240855.1 Bacteroidales bacterium
CATAGGCTCAATGAAATCCCTGGTCGTCAATCGTTTATCGAGTGTTAGCAGCAGCGAAGGTAGCACCATCATATTAAAAAACATCGCAATCAGTAAGGTGGTTGAAATAAGGATTCCCAGGGCCTGGGTTCCGCCAAACTCCGAAACAATAAATACGCTGAATCCAAGCACCAGCACAATACTCGTATAAATCATACTAAAGCCCGCCTCGTAAAGTGCATTGATGGCCGATTCCTTAATTGATCCTCCGGTGACTTTGAGCTCATGCCGGTACCGCGAAAGGTATTGGATCGCATTATCAACGGAGATTCCCAGCGCGATACTGAAAACGATAATCGTTGATGGTTTTATCGGTATTCCGGTAAAACCCATGATGGCAGCGGTAAGCAGTAAGGGAATAATATTCGGAATCATCGAAACCAGGATCATCCTGATTGACGAGAAAAGTAATGCCATAAGTAGTGAAATCAACAGGATCGCAATTACTACACTTTCGAACAAGTGGCGAATCAAAAAATTTGTGCCACGAGCATAAACAACACTATTGCCGGTTACATGTACATCGTATTTTGACGGATTAAAAATGCTGTCGATCTGCGGATGAATAACCGACATCAGCGAATCCATATGCTTTGTACCAATATCAGCCATCTGGAAACTTACCCGCGTATATCGTTTGGTACTGTCGAGATAGGAATAGAGAAGGTTGTTATTTTTACCTTTTTGATTTTTAGGGAGATATCCCATAATAAATCCTTTTTCAATCGTGGTTGGCATCGAGTACATCGACGAATCACCGCCAAAATATGCCTGCTTCGAAAACTTGAACAATTCAGCAATTGAGAGCGGTTTGGAGAACTCGGGATACGTATTGACCATCTCCTGGAGTTCATTGATTTTATCGAGTGTCGATCCTGCAATAACCCCGTTTTTCTTTTTCGTGTCGATTGAAATCTCCAGGGGCATCACCCCGCCGAAATTCTGCTCGAAGAACTTCAGATCGAGGTAAATCGGATCATCATCTTCGAAATCATCCACAATCTTGCCCGAGGTTTTCATCAGGCTGATTCCCACAAAGCCGATCAGCAGCAATCCGCCTGAAATCCCGTAAATAACGTTTCTCCGGAAGCTGATCATATAAACAATCTTTTTGATAATGGCCCCGAAAAAAATGCTGTCCAGGTGTTTAACATGCCGGTATGTCGGGGGTTCGATAAAGCTGAAAATAATGGGTAATAAAATAATGCAAAGCAGGTATTCGAGCATGATATTGAGCGCGGTGATAATACCGAATTCCCGCAACATCTGGTTGGGAATCAGGATAAAAGCCGCAAATCCCAGTGCTGTTGCGGCATTGGTCATCAGCGAAGCAAAACCAATGCGTTGTACAACCCTGATCAGTGCCTTCATCTTATTCCCGTGCCTCCTGAATTCCCAGTGGTATTTGTTCAGAATATAGATGCAATTCTCGATCGCAATAATGATAATCAATGAGGGAATTACACCGGTAAGGATTGTGATTTTGAAATTAAAAAGGACGGTGGTTCCCAACACCCAGATAATGCTTATCCCGACGATCAGCAAAGAGCTCAGAACTACCTTCATCGATTTGAAAAACAGAAGCATAATGATGGCAGCAATCGCCATACTCATCAGTACGAAAAGGAAAAGTTCCTGCTTAACTTTTTGCATGGTGACTGTCCGGATGTAAGGCATGCCGGAATAATGTATTTCTACTTTATTCAACTCCATATACGCATCGGCTGTTTTTACAATATTGGCAACAAGGGCAATCCTTGTCCGGTCGTTTAATTTATTTTTGTCGAGGGTTATTGCCATTAGGGCGGCATTGGTCGTAGGATTGTACAAAATTCCTATGTAAAACTTAAGCCCCAGGATGGTATTTTTCAGACTGTCGACTTCCGCCTGTGTGGTAGGACGCTGATTGACTAATGGTGAATAATCAAATTGATGAGTGCTGTCATTTTTAACCAGATTGATCGCCCGGGTCAAACTGATCACCTCCTGCACACCTTCGATGGCGCGAATCGAGACACCCAGATCGTACCACGCGTTAAATTGCTCAAGAATGAAAATATCGGGATTTATTATTCCGATCATCAATACGTTGCCATCTTCACCATATTGTGCTTTAAATTTCTGATATTCAATCATCACACTATCCCTCATCGAAAGCATCGAAGTATTTTCATACGACAATTTAACACTTCGGGCTTCATAGGTCATGTATGCTGTAAAAACCGAAATCAGAACTATGAGTAAGATCCTGTTTCTAAGGATGATGCGGGATAATTTTGTAAACATTCTTTGGGTGATACGAACTATTGTTGATAATCTGAAAATTCCACCTCACTGATCGTAGTTCTATTCTATTATTTTGGGTTCTCCTGTAAGTTTAATTGATTTTATCACAGTGTCTTTTCCGGGAACTCCGCCACCAACTGCGATTTCGAAGGTTCCCGGTGTTACAACCTGCAATGCGTCACCGGTGGTTACTGAAAAGTCTTCAGGAGTCAGGTTAAATGTGACTGTTTTTTGTTCCCCTTTTTTAAGATTAATCCGCTGAAATCCTTTTAAAGCAACAAGTGGGAGGTCAGCGTTTACTGTTTTGTTCGAAACATAGATCTGAACTACCTCCTCTCCGTCAACCGTTCCTGTGTTTTTTACATCCACAGTAACTTTGAGCGGGTTTTTTGTTTCCGAAGTATCGTTAGCTTTTAAATTGCTGTATCCGAAGGTGGTATAGCTTAACCCGTAGCCAAACGGATAGAGCGGAGTTCCTTTAAAATAGCGGTATGTTCGTCCCTGCATATCGTAGTTCGAAAAATCGGGAATATCTTTTTCCGATTTATAGAATGTCACAGGTAGCCTTCCCGACGGATTGAATTCACCGAATAATAAACGGGTCAGGGCAGTACCTGTTGTTTCGCCGGGATAGAATGCCTGAACAATGGCCGGCAGGTTCTGATCTTCCCAATTCATAGCCATGGCACTTCCGCTGAAATTTACAAATACAACGGGTTTACCGGTTTTATGCATATCCTTTAATAGATTTTCCTGTATTTCAGGCAGATTAATGTGCGTACGGTCACCGTGAGAGAAACCGTCAATGACCAATGGCATCTCTTCACCCTCGAGATCGGCTGAGATACCGCCGCAAAAGATAACAACATCGGCTTTGGCGGCAGCTTCGAGCGCTTCCTTGTGATAATCACGGGTGATTTCAGCCCACGATAAAGTTGCAGATGGTTCAATGCTGTTGGTGTATGCTGAAGGAGCGACACGCAGTTCAGCGGTAATCGCGTATTTTTTACCCTTTTCAAGTGCAACTCCTTTACTATCTGCAGCTTTATTATCAATTTTAAGTTTTACATTTCCCCCGAACTGGTAGGTTCCTGTAACTTTAGGAACCAATACTCCGCTCCAGCGTACGGAGAATTGTTCTTCGATCAGGTTATTCACCGGCGATTTCATCCAGTAGAAATCGATTTTTGGATCAACACGGGTGATTTTAGGTGTACCTTCAAATTTTGTATTGGCAAAATACTCCGCTTTTAATCCCGGTTTTAACTTTCCTTTCTCATCATGAAAAAGATTCGCCGCATCCACAATCTGATGATCAGTATAAACTCCCGGAACAATCGCGCAACCCGGTGTGTAAAATACATTCTTAGCGCCCAGCTTTTCACGAAGTGCCTTTAACGGTGTCACAGGGCGGATTGGCTCGCCATTGTAATTGCCGATAAGAATTGCGAAGTTGTTGGCATTTGGTCCGATAAGGGCAATTTTCTTTACATTTTTGAGCGGAAGAATACCTGTGTTTTTTAGCAACACCAGTGATTTTTCGGCAGCTTCCTGCGAAATTTTCAGGTGTTTTTCGGATCCTACAACCGAGAATGGAATTTTGGTATACGCTACCTGGTCCTCAGGATCGAACATTCCAAGCATAAAGCGGGCTTTAAATAATCTTCTGACCGAGGTGTTGATGTCGCTCTCGTTGATCATTCCCATCCGAATCACTGAATCGAGGTTGTTTACCAGGAAGCTGCGACTCTGCTCGCAGTTCAGGTCCGTTCCGGCAGATAACGATAATCCCCATGCTTGTGAGGAGGTGGGAACTATGTGATGGGCCGTTTTTGTGTAGAAATCGCTGATCGCACCACAGTCTGACACGACATACCCGTTGAATCCAAAGCGGTTACGCAGGATGTTGCTCAGTAAAATATCATTTCCGCAGCATGGTTGATCACGGAACCGGTTATAGGCGCACATTACCGACTGGACATTGGCATCCCTGATCACTGCCTTGAATGCAGGAAGATAGGTGTCGTACAGATCGCGGTCGTTGACAAATATATTGTCCGTATGCCGGGTAAATTCAGGTCCGCTGTGTACCGCATAGTGTTTTGCAGTCGCTACCGTTTTGAGGTATTTCGGGTCGCTGCCCTGGAGTCCTTTTATGAAACTTACCGCCATGCGTCCTGTCAAGTAAGGATCTTCACCGTAAGTCTCCTGTCCGCGACCCCAACGCGGATCCCTGAAAATATTGATGTTAGGTGTCCAAAAGGTGAGACCGGTATAAATACTCCGGACATTATTGGCAGCAAAATAGTGATGTTTAGCCCTTGCTTCATCGCTTATTGCATCTGCCACGCGAAACATCAGATCCTGATCAAACGTAGCCGCAAGCCCAATTGCCTGGGGGAAAACTGTGGCTTTACCGGCCCGGGCCACACCGTGCAGACATTCGTTCCACCAGTCATAGGCCGGAACTCCCAAACGGTCGATAGGCATGGCTTGGTTAAAAAGCTGGCTCACCTTTTCCTGCATCGTCATGCGCGATACGATATCATCAACTCTTACATCGACGGATAATTGCGGGTTTTGGTAGGGTAAAACAACTTTGTTCTGAGCAAAAACATTACTGATCAGTAACAGAATAGCAACAGTAAGAAAATGTAATCTCATTTTATTTATGTTTAAGTAAAAGTATTGGAAAAGTTGTTTTTATTGATCTGTTCCCGATTAAATTTCGACCATAAACCGATTTTTGAGGGGCATGCTACCATCGTCTGAAAGCAGACCAGCAGTAAAACAAAATACAAATATCTCATATATGTTTGGTATACTTGCGATTATAGGTTATTGGAATTCTATATTTATGGTCATACTAATTAAAAGAATGACTGACGAAAGTAAAAAATTGTTTACATATTCGGGCGCTAGTCTAATTAAAAATCATTTCAAATTTATAAGATCAGCCATACTGATTTTAACAGGTCCAAGTAAACCTGACTCCCGGAGCAGTTTATCGGCATCTGGTCCGTTGAACTTAATGATGTTTGTTTTGGTCTTCCTTTGTTCAACAGTGAGCTTACCATCGCCAATAAGCCGGTTAGGCCACATGTTAACGACTTCCACTTCGAGCTGGTTGGTTCCGGCTTTCACAAATGGGGTGATGTCGAAACGGAACGGAGCACTCCATACGACCTGCATCTGGTGTCCGTTTACTTTTACCGAAGCCATCTCCTGGACATTGCCCAGATCGAGATTCAGTACTTTATTTTTGATGTCATTCGAAGTAAGGGTGAACGACTTCCTATAGGTGGCATTTCCGGAATAATATTTGATTCCCGGCTCCTCAAATTTGATCCACGATTTGAGTTCATCGATGGTTGTTTTTTCGGGCGCACCCCATTTGGAATCAAAGTGCAGGTCCCATTTACCTGTAAGCTCCATTTCCTTTGGAGATTGTTCTGCACGAACCACTTCCTGCCTGCCATCCGACCATGTAAGGGTGTAGGTTCCGGGTTCATTGACTGATATAACTTTTTTCCCGTTTTTCGAATTCAGATCGATCGGTGGTGTTTGCCTTGTTTCCGACTGATTCCCCGGGAACAATTTTTTCCCGTCTTTGAGAATGGCTGTAACATGCTTTTGTACGGGAGCATCTTTAAAAATCACAAAAACTGAACCTTCAGGTTCAAAAAGAAGTGGAATTATAGTCTGTCCGTTTTCTTCACGCCAGGTTAAAACTTCCTTCATTTCGCCTGTTTTGGGATTCCAGAATTGCGGAACCTTTCCACTCACCCTGAATGAACATTCGACTTGTTCGTAGCGGTCGGGCAGGGTGGTCAGGTAACGGAATTCAAAATCGTTGATTCCCTGGCGTGCAAAACGGTTGGCAATAAAATATATTTCTTCCGTATTGGTCGTCCGGTGAATGTAATCGAGCATTGTCTTTTCCTGGTTGCTTTTGAATCCGAAGTCCGGTCTGACATTCATCCCCGCCAACACATCGTTGATATTTTGGCCCCAGATAACGCGCCCTTTGCCGGCTTTATTTTCAGTGATCGTTTTTCCGTCAGTTTTGCCCCATAAACGGTCTGTAATTGCCTTTAATTCACGGTCGCTTTCGGGGAAACCGGTCAGGCCGGTAACCGATTCCGGACGAGGTGAGATAACAGTCATCCCGGCATTTACCAGCTTTTCAACTTTTTTCAGTACGTTCAGATCAATCGCTTTTTCTGGTGCGAGAACCAGGACCCGGTAGCTCATCCCATCGGGCAACACAATTTTTTTGCCATCGAAAGAAAGGCGGTTTAAGATCACATCTTTGGAGCATTTATCCCAGTCGTAGCCAAAATTCAGTTCCGGGAATTCTTCCTTGAGAAATACAAAATTTGGCACATCGTCGCCGTAGTAATAGAGCACATCGGCGGCAACCACTCCTTGCTGAAGCAGGTAACTGCTCCGGTTGAGGTAGCTGATAAAATCTTTGGCCTGTTTCCACCACGTAACATTCGGATTCAGGTGTGTTCCGGCGAAATATTCATTACCGGGCAATCCATACTCTTTGGGTGATGACGTAAACGTGTGCCATACAATGCGGTTCACTCCTGAACAGAAAACGCGGTCTATATTTCCTTTGAGGTCTTTGGGTGATCGTTCCCATTGCGGGCCGATGCTGGTTGGACCTTCAGCTGCCACGAAACGTTTCCCGTTTGTATGTGCCACACAAGCGCTTTGTTTTACGGCGAGTCGTGCTGCGTCCGATACCCGGTGGGTATTGGCTACAGCCCAGAATTCTCCTTGCGGAAAATCACTTATTCCCATTACTCTGAGCGCATCAACGGGGGCAGAATGTGGTCCGCCCGATTCGGGATGAATACCCATTCCGTACTTGTGGGCAAGATTATAAAACAGCCGGTAGTGATATTCTGTTACACAATCGCCTACTGTTTTACGGAAGTCGTGTAAAAAGCGGTTGGTCTGATCGCGGTTCTCAACAATACGCCCGGCTAAAACGGGCATATATTTGTGCATATCGTATCCTCTGAACTTTAGGAATTCTTCCGGAAAACGATTGGTCCAGCTTACCATATTCATTTCCCAGCTGTCGGTTTGAAGGAACTTGACACTTTTGCCCGCCGACTGAGCCGCTTCAATCAACGGAATAATCACCGTATTGCTGAAAAGTTCAAAGGCTTTGGGGCTCAGGTGATCGACCGATAATCCTTCCCAACCATCGCTGTTGGTTGAGGTCCGGGCGCCTGTACAGGTATATCCGTAGCGGATAATCGTCCAGTTTCCTACTGGTACATCCCATTCCAGTTTCCCATTTTTGTAATTTTTAGTGAGGTCAATGATCTCGCTTTTCCTGATGGCCATTTCGCTGCCCTCTCCAGGATATTCATCACGCATATCATGTAACGGATAAATACCTTGTGAACCAAATCCTTTGTTGAAGGATTTCTTGTCCCAGTTTTTTATGGCTTCACCTTTAACGGGCGCTCCCGCTTTTTGGGGTATAGCCTGCACCATTACATCCTGGTACATCAGCTTCTGTTCCGGCTGAGGTAGCTCTATGCTTATTTTTTTGCTGCCCGAAACATCAATTTCCGAAAAAACGATTTTTTTCATGGCAAATTCGGGGGTGATCGATGGAGCGCCCGGATTCCAGCCACTCTGAACATTCACGCTGAGCTCAATGCCAATACGATCGGCTTCTTTTACCGCATGTTTGTAGATATCCATCCATTCGGGACTCATAAATACTGGTCCTGCGGCTGTTTTCAGCGCCACCTGGTAATTAGAGCTTCCCGCATCGACAAGTGATGCTCCGCCATAACCTTTGGCTTTCATTTCTTCGAAATCGCGGGTAATCGATTCTTTGGTTGCCATGCTGTTGAGCCACCACCAATAACAGCGCAGGCGCGATTCGGAAGGCGGATTATTAAAACCGTTTTCGAGTTGGCTGTAACTTACCGTCTGGTCGGTTTGTAGTGTTTTAAGCGTCTGTCCTGTGACCGTAAAACAGGCGGACAGGATCATGATAACGAGCGATAGTTTTTTCATCCGGTAAAAAGTTTATCTTCAAAAGTAGACAATCTGATGGTAATAAAACAGGGACAGCTTCGTGAAAAGTCGTCCCTGCCCTGAAATTCCGGAATTAGCCATTATCTATTAGCCCAGTCCGGGTTTTGTTCCATTGGCGCATCCTTATTTGTGTCGATAACCGGCTGCGGAATTGGCCATAAGTTGTAATTAAACGTAAGGGTTGCCTTTGCTTCAGGCCAGTAGGCATACTTCTTAATCCGGTCAACAGCAATGGTTCCTCCCATACGCAGCAGGGTATTCCAGCGACACTCTTCATAAACAAGTTCGCGGGCACGCTCATCGAGAATGGTATTGAAATTGTTGTCCATATCACCGGCTGTTACTTTGTAGGTACATTGTGCACGGTCTCTGAGCAAATTGATATCGGCTGCTGCACCTGCCTTATCGCCGCTGCGTTGTTTGGCTTCTGCACGTAACAAGATGGTTTCCGGGAGGCGGATAAAATAATCGTCACGGAACAGGTTGCTCAGGTTTTCGCCATCGGCCAGCCCCGTATATTTATCCGTTGCAATTTTACACGATACAGGAAAGCACAAGGTACGGTTATTCAGATTCGTGGTTGCATCCGTACTTCCGTTATACAATTCACTCCAGGGGACCACAAGTTTAAAATAGGGTGATGTGGCAACATTGCCTTTAAACCTTCTGCGGAATACCACATCCGAGTTACGCAGGTCTGATGCGTATTTATCGGCATAAATTTCATCGCGTGTGTACATGGTCGGCATTATTTGCACAATACCACGTCCGCCCACATCTTCCAATGTTCCGGTCAGGTGTTTATTGGCTCCGTCACGGAAAACCGCTCCGTAAGTACGTGAATAGGGTAATTTGGAACGTTTGTCTTCAGCTTTATATGCGGCATAATCGACCTGCAAGGCCCATATACTTTCGGTATTTCCATCCTGAAAGTTTACATTACCCTCCTGGAACAGATCCCAGTAGTGATTCGTATTTTGAACAAGTGTATCAACGGGGTTAGCAGTACTGCCAGCCCGATAGACATTGAAACTGATTGATGTCACTGTTCTCCTTGTACCGAAACGGTTTGTCATTAGTTTATACGTTCCGCCATCTATTACTGCATTTCCATAGGTAATCGATTTGGCGAATGCCGCCTGTGCTTCACTTGTTTTATTTTCTGCCGCCAGTTGTGTACCCATTGCCAGGTAAAGTTCGCAAAGGTTGTGCTGTGCAGCTCCTCGTACCAGGCGGCCACCGGTTGTAGTGGTCACAGGCAGATCGTTTACAATCGCTTCCATCTCCGTGATCGCAAACTGGTATGTTTGCACACGAGTGGTACGTTCGTAATCATACTTTGGAAGTGTGTAATAGTCGGTTATAATAGGCACACCACCAAAAAGTTCGGCGAGATTGCGGTATGCAAAAGCCCTGAAAAATCTGGCCTGGGCAATCGCATAGGTTTTTTCCGCCGCTGAAGACCATGTCATGGTGGGCAACTCGGCAACATACAACGCCAGATTGGCACGATGAATTACATAATTCCATGTGGAAAAATTTTCATAGAAAGTTCCGTTATCTGGATTGATATTTCCATAATTATTAAAGGTACCGCCTCTTCGGATGCTGGCCACATCATACATGTCAGTGCCGTTCCCCCTGAAAACAAAAATCCATCCTGTTTCGTCGGGGTTTGCCCACAAATTACGTAAGTGAGAATAGATGGAAACTAACACCTGATCGATCTGGGCTGATGTGGTGAATGCATTATCGATTGTGTAAAATGTTTCAGGTTTTTTAGTGAGGAAATCTTCATCCGACTCACAACTCACAACTCCCATCATAAGTAGTAGTAACCAGGTAAAGGTTGTATATTTTATCTTTTTCATATCTAATGCTTTTTAAGAATGATTAAAAACTAATGTTAGCGCCAATTGAATAGGTCGAAGGAACCGGGAAAGTATTTTCACGAACCGGAGTACCGGTTTCAGGATCGCCTCCGAACCAGTTGGTAATGGTGGCAACATTTTTAGCACTGACAAATATTCTCATAGATTTAATTTTTGCCTCTTTCATCCAGGGCTGATTGAATCCGTAAGATAGTGAAATGTCCTGGACCCTTACAAATCCTCTGGATTGAAGCGCCTGAAACCTGCCGTCACCTGCGAAATAGGCAGAGGGATACACGTTGCTGAGATTCTCGGGTGTCCAATAGGGTTTTGAAGTCATATTATCGTTAAACCGACCTGTACCTGAAGTCATATAAGCAGCTGTATTACTTTTTTGATAATAACCATTTCCACCGAAAGTACCGGTAACCATGGCATAAAGTTCGAAGTTTTTGTAGCTTACGGTATTGCTCATGTTCAGGCGAAAGTTTTCTTTTCCATATCCTAAAATTTTACGGTCGGCGGCTGTAATGCCTGCGACGACATCGACATCTTTATATTTTGGTGCACCATCCGCGGCTCCGGTCAAAGCTTTATACTCGGTGTCCTGAGGCTGAACAATTCCGTCCTGTTCGTAACCATAGATCGCGCTTAGTGATTTCCCAATGAATAATGATCCTGATATATCATCATCCTCAATACCATTGCCATCTTTGTCATCCCCGTAGAGTTTTACCAATTTATTCTGATTCCTCCAGAAGGTAATGGAAGTGTTCCAGGTCAGATCAGAAGTCTTGATATTAACTGATCTGACTGTGAGTTCTATTCCCTTGTTATCGACCTGTCCCATCGAAGTTCTGATTGTTTTAAATCCGTTGAATACCGGGATATTGCGTACAAATATTTGGTCGGTTGTTTTTGAGGCATACAAATCAAGATCAACATAAAGACGATTGTCTAACCATTCCGATTCAAATCCTGTATTCCAGGTTTTTGTAGTTTCCCAGCCCAAATCCGGGTTGCCTAGTGTTGCCTGGATCGTACCATAATTGATTTTACCGGGTACATCGGAAAATTCATAACGAATATCACCGGAACTACTGTTGGAAACTGTTGACAAGGTAGCATAAGGTGGAAGACCCTGATTTCCGTTCATCCCCCATGAAAGTTTTAATTTCAGGTTGTTGAGTGGTTCGAAGTTTTTCATGAAATTTTCGTTGCTAATCTTCCATGCTCCCCCAAAAGCTCCAAAATTACCCCAGCGTGTATTTGCACCGAACACGGATGATCCATCCCGTCGTACCGAGGCGGTTGCAAAATATTTGTCACCGTAGGAATAACTTGCACGTGCCAGGTAACCGATATTTGATCTTTCATCGCTGTTTACAATTATTTTTGGAAAAGTTCCTTTGGCTATTCCCATTATACCCAGTACAGTATTCCCATTGGCTGCAAAGTCTGAACTGCTTGAATTTACCTGTTCATATCTGCGGTAGTCTCTTGTGGCAACAAGGGTGGCTTCAACAGTATGTTTGCCAAACATTGTTCTGTAATTAAGAATATTGTCGAATACCCAGCTTGAAGTCTTATTATTATCAATATTACCATTTGCGCTTGCTAAAAGACCGGTTACCACGGCTGGCTGATACCTGGACAAACCTTCACCCTCTTTAATGTAATAGTTTTCATGATAAAAATTCCCGGATTGATCCCTGTCAAGGTTTGTGAGCACATTCATCCTGAAATTCAAACCTTTTAACCAGGGAATGTCAATTACGGTATACGCGTTTAAACGAAAGTTATCACGGATATCACTATTTTCTGCAGTGCCGTCATTGACTCCCCAAAGCGGATTAATTGAAGATTGGGTATAGGGATATTTTTCCAGGTTGCCCAACGTATCGCGGTACATTACGCCGTAAGGAGACATGGTTTGGGCCTGACCCACATTGGCAGGAAAACCTGAATAATCTCTGCGGGAGTAACTGGCATCCAATCCAATTTTCAACCAGCTTGTAACCGTTGTGTTGATTTTGCCCAGCAATGAAAAACGACTGAAATCATCTCCTTTAATAATGCCTTTATTTTCATTATATGAAGTTGAAATGTAGTAATTTACATTTTCTGAAGCACCTGAAATAGCCACCTGGTAGTCCTGTATTATTCCTGTTCGGGTTACTTCATCGAGCCATACTGTTTCTTTGCCCTTTGCCAGATTGTCTAATTCACCGGTTTTCATCCAGTTGGTTGAACCTTCAGTATATTTATTTCGTGCATTTACAACTTTAATCCATTCTTCACCCCTCATCATAACGGGTTGATTTTGCCAGGACTGAACTCCGGTGGTTGCATTAAACGTGATCATAGGTTTTCCCAGGCTACCCTTCTTGGTCGTGATGGCAATAACTCCATTGGCTGAACGTGATCCGTAGGCTGCAGCCGATACCGCATCTTTTAAAATATCGAAAGTGGCAATGTCGCTTGGATTAATGTCACCTAAACTTCCAAGATAAATGACCCCGTCAAGTACTATCAACGGAGCATTATCGCCGCTGAGTGAATTTTGACCGCGGATGTCCATTGAGGGTTGTCCTCCCGCTGTATTTGTAGCTCCGATACTTAACCCGGCAACATTTCCCTTTAATGATTCGAGCGCGTTCATATTAGGGATCAGCGCAATGGGTGAGTTTTCCATTTTTACCGAACTTACCGATCCCGTGTAATCCTGACGCCTTGCGGTACCGTACCCGATGACAATAACTTCGTCCAGAGCCAGTTTATCTTCTTCGAGTACCACGTCAATTATAGTTTTCCCCTGAACAACTATTTTCTGTGTTTTCATCCCTACGAATGAAAATTGCAAAGTCGCATCGTCAGGGATATTAACCAAGGTGTAATTTCCATCGATATCCGTTATCGTACCATTGGTGGTTCCGGCTACCATAACTGAAACTCCAGGAACTGTAGCCCCGGTCTGATCAGTAACTTTACCGGTTACTTTACCCCCCTGCTGTGCTGCTTCAACTGTAAAAACAGTTGCAATTATTTGCAGCAAAATCGCCAGAAGTAAAAAGCCTGTAAGTTTGATAATCCGGGTAAATCTTACCAGGGAATGTGATTCTCCGGCACGGAATTCTGATTTTTTTTTCATGAAGATGTAAAATAATGGTTATACTTATCCCTTTCGGGGTTAATTATTAGTTGATTAAAACTTCAATTATCAAATTCCTGTGATGTAGAACTAATTTCTTCTATCTAACCAATATCTCAATTAATTGTTTAGTAATTTCTGATCTTTATTCGGGCATGATCAATTAAATATATGAAAATATAAAGGCTGCCTTTTCAGACAGCCTCTTTCACAGTAATAAAACTTCTTCCGGAATCTTCCCGATAGGTTACCTGGTTCCCTTCACGTTCATTTTTAATCCGTAGACCGATTTCGAGGCGGTGATAAACAGTAGATTACGATCTTTTCCGCCAAAACAAACATTGGCGGTCCAATTTTCATCAATGGGAATTTTTTCGATCAGTTCCCCGGCGCGATTAAAGACAATCACTCCCTTGCCGGTCAGGTAAATATTTCCTTTGGCATCGATGGTCATTCCATCGGAACCCAGCTCTGCAAAAAGTTTTTTCCCCGATAATGTTGCATCTGCATTGATTGAATACCGCCAGGTTTTGTTGGCTTTGATATCGGCGACATACAAGTACTTTCCGTCGGGTGTGCCAATTATACCGTTGGGTCTTTCAAGGTCTGTTGCCACTCTGATCAATTTTGTGGTTCCGGGTGCCAGGTAATAAACATGCTCACCATCCTGCTCAGGTGATTGATGATCCCACCACGGACGTTTGTAAAACGGATCTGTCAGGTAAATACCTCCGGTGGGTGTTATCCACAAATCGTTGGGCCCATTCAGTTTTTTACCTTCAAAATCTTTTACCAGTACAGTCACCTTTCCGTTCGGGTCAAATGACCATAACTCATTTTTTTCGTCAGAACAACTGATCAGGTTCCCTTTCTTATCGAAATACAAGCCATTTGCCCGGCCGGGATTCTCCCCGAAAACTGACAGCTTATTATCGGTTGACCACTTTAAAATCCGGTTGTTTGGCTGATCTGTAAAAAATATATTCCCTTCCCGGTCGCATGCGGGTCCTTCGGTAAATTTAAAGTCACCGGCAAGTTTTTCAGGTTTTGCCCCTTTGGCGATTAAGGTTTTTTCTTTTGTTTTTCCAAAAGTAAAGTTAGGAACCATCATAATCATCACCAGAACAAAGGCTACCTTGCTGATCAATGGCTTTAAACAATTAGAGGAATACAAATTATTCCGGCTGCGTGATTCGGTTCTCATATTTTCTGTTTTTGTGTAATTCAAAATTAATAGATTTAATCAGTAATTTATTGATGTGTACACAAATGTTGTATGATATATTTCAACATTATTTCTTAGTTTTGATAAATGAAATTATTTTTGCAGTAAACAGTTTTTGTTAACAGTTGATTGTACATTCTTAAAATATTACCTTAAAAACATCAGCCATGACGAAAGAGAAAAGTCCTACGAAGGACAAAAACAAGAAAGAACCGGAAAAGAATCTCAAGGAAAAAAGGGCAGAGAAGAAGGCCAAACGGGAAGGAAAGCGCTAGCGATTTTTATAATTACTCCAATGATTGTCAACATGTGACGGAATCGGTGTACCTTTGCGCCAAAATATAAACCGTACACAGGTGATTTTTGAAGAATTAAATTTAAGCAGTCCGCTTTTAAAGGCATTGGCTGATATGGAGTTTGTCAATCCGACTCCGATCCAGGAGAAAGCTTTTCCAGTCGTGATGTCAGGAAAGGATGTGATTGGCATTGCCCAAACCGGGACGGGTAAAACATTGGCTTATCTGCTTCCGCTACTGAGACAGCATACCTTTTCGAAACAGAAGGACCCGAGAGTATTGATCCTGGTTCCGACACGTGAACTGGTGATCCAGGTAGTTGAAGAAATCCGGAAACTGACCAAATACATGACGGTACGCGTTGTGGGCGTTTACGGAGGTACCAATATCAATAACCAGAAGCAGCTCCTGTACGATGGACTTGATATTTTGGTAGCCACCCCGGGTCGCCTGGTCGATCTGTCGATGACCGGGATTCTGCGTTTGAAATCGATTCAGAAACTCGTGATTGATGAAGTTGACGAGATGCTTAACCTGGGTTTCCGGCCCCAATTGATCAGCCTGATGGAGGTTATTTCAGCCAAACGACAAAACCTCATGTTTACCGCTACCCTTACGGAGGATGTAGATCGGCTGATCAGCGATTTTTTCTCGAATACCTGCAGGATTGAAGTGTCACCACACGGGACCCCGATTGAAAAAATCACACAGGTGGTTTATCATGTTCAGAATTTTAACACTAAGGTCAATCTGCTTGAATTACTTCTGAATGAAAATCAGGATTATAATCGGGTGCTTGTTTTTGTAAGCACCAAAAAAACTGCCGATCGGTTGTTTGAGATGATCGACAGCAGATTATCGGGTCAGATTGGAGTATTGCATTCAAATAAATCTCAGAATTTCAGGATAAATGCCCTGAAAAATTTCGAGGAAGGAATTTACCGGGTTCTTGTAACTACTGATCTTATTGCGCGTGGTCTTGATCTTATGGATGTCTCACATGTGATCAATTTTGAGATGTCAGAAACTGCTGGCGACTATATTAACCGCATCGGACGTACAGGGAGGGCAGAAAAAGAGGGTGCTGCCATCTCTTTTGTCACTGAAAAGGAGAAGGTGAATCTTAGCGAAGCTGAGGAGTTGATGAAAATGTCAATTCCGGTTGGCCTGCTTCCGGCAAACCTGAAAATTTCGGGCGTTTATACTGAAGAAGAGAATCCGACGAATCTCTTTGATAAAACCTACCACAAAGCTTCCACGATCAAGGATTCGCAGGGTGCCTATCACGAGAAGAAAGAGAAAAATAAAAAGATTAACCTGGGTGGCCCCGGCATAAGAAATCCGAAATTCGGGAAACAAAAGAAACAACCGGTTCCGCTTGTCAGACCACCAAAGTTCAAATTTTAACTCCAATATATGACAATGGAGCAAAAAAACAACCCGTTGCATGGACTGACGCTTGAGATGATACTCAATCAGCTTGTGGAGCGCTATGGCTGGGAAGAGCTCGGACGCAGGATAAGGATCAATTGTTTTATCAGTGATCCCAGCATTCAGTCGAGTTTGAAATTTTTGCGCAAAACCCCCTGGGCCCGGACAAAAGTGGAGAGTCTGTATATTGAAATGATGAATTTTTACAAAGTATAGGTGTTTCTCCTAATAATTTAATTCCGGGAATCCAATCCGAAAGCATTGGTAAATTAGCAAATTGGCAAATTAACAAATTGACACTTTTCACCCTTTCTCCCCTTCACTACTCCAGCAACTTAACCTCTTCACCAAAGTCGAATTGCAGATCCTCATGTAGCACAGTGATCGTTTTTTTGAGACGCAGGATCAGACGGAGGTAAATATTCCGGATTGTGGGATTATTGCGAAAAGGAACCTCTTTTTTGAATTTTTTACAGAAATAGATGAGCAGCTCCGTTTCGGTTCGCTTTTGTCCCGAGTAACGGATTCGCTGATTGGTGAATGCAAGTGCTTTGCGAAGACTTTTTTTTGCAAGGTAGGGAGTTGAGCGGCTAAGATTGCTGAAATGCTCATCGATCTCCGATTTCACTTTCAGGATATATTCTGGTTCGTCTTCGGCATCAAAAAGGAGATAGGAAAGGAGTTCCTTATTTTCTTTTTTAAACCTGGCCAGACGGATGCATAAATCGGGAAGATCAGCCGAAGGAACATTACGCAGTGCCCGTTTCAGCTCAGCGAGAGAAGCGGTGGTCATCGGGTAAATCGGTTTTTTTTGAGCGGATCGAGCAAATGTTCGAGTCCGTTCAGTTTGATTTCATAAATGGTTTGAAGTTGTAAACCAAGTTTGCCCTCCGGAAATCCTTTTTGTTCGAACCATTCAAGGTACGAAACAGGAAGGTTACACAAAAGAGTTCCTTTGTATTTACCGAATGGCATCTGTGTTTCAATAATTTGTAATAATAGTTTAGGATCAGGTCTCATCGGGTAGAATTTATTTTAGCTCAGCCAGAGTTCGGAACCTATGGCTGAATCGTGCGCCTCTCCTTTAAACAGGTATCCAACCGACTCAACAGATTGCTTTACTTTCAGATTATCTACATCCACACCCGAGACCCTTACCTGTCCGGTGGACACATCCACAATTACATCATCAATTCCTGAAATGTTTCTTATACTTTGCTCAACGTGAATCCTGCAGTTTTTGCAATTTATACCTTCCACTAAATAAGTCTTGACAGTCATGTTATTTATCTTTTAATTGTGTTTATTAATTTCTCTGGAATAAAATTATTCATTTGGATTAATTCTAAATAGCGCTCAAATATAACGCTATTATTAAACAGTACTAAATTTTTTCACGAAAAATAACACTTGTTTAGTTTATTACAGAAAGAACAAATGGGGAGTGTGATTTAAGCGCTTAAAGGATAAACATTTTCACTTTTTCAAGTGTTAATAACTGCAAAAGTACTTTTCTTCAAAATATGGATACGAAATCGGGAAACCATGGTATCTTGCAGTGCTTTTCACTTTAAAACCCAGGCGGCCAAAGGATATAATTATGAAAAAGGCACTTATCCCGAATGTGGATTTTCAGACCAGGTTGGATATGTTCTCCAATCATGTAGAAAATCCACAAAATATTGATGTGAACTGGAATGTCAAATTTTAAATAAAAACATAATAACACCTGTATGAATGATTTATCTGTTAGTTATCTGGGACTTCAATTGAAAAATCCGATCGTTATCGGAAGCAGTAGTCTCACCGATTCCGTCGAAAAAATTGTACAACTTGAAGCAATGGGAGCCGGGGCGGTTGTGCTCAAATCACTTTTCGAAGAGGAGATTATCATGGAAATGGATGAGACCATTTATACCATGACAAACCGGCATTTTGTTTTTCCCGAGACGATGGATTATATGGAAACAGTTGTCAAAGAGAATATCCTGACGAATTATCTTGAACTCATTACAGAAGCAAAGAAGGCAGTCGAAATTCCTGTAATCGCAAGCATCAATTGTGTCTCATCCCAGAAATGGACATTTTTTGCCAGTGAGATCGAAAAAGCCGGGGCCGATGCGCTGGAGCTTAACCTTTTTTTCCTCTCGTCTGATCAACAATATGGATCTAAGGAGATTATTGATACCACCATGGATATTATCTCAAAAGTAAAAGAGACTATCCGGATTCCTATAGCCCTTAAAATTAGTGCTTACCAATCGAACCTGACCGATTATATTGAGCAGATTGATAAGGCGGGAGTCGAAGGAATCGTACTTTTCAATCGTTCGTGGTTGCCTGATATTGACATTGATCACATGGTGGTTACGTCGGGATATATCCTGAGTACTCCCTCCGAATCAGGGAACACCCTTCGCTGGGTATCGATCGCATCAGGTCGTGTGAAATGTGATATTGCCGCCGCCAGCGGAATCCATGATGGTACTGGGCTGATCAAACAGTTATTGGCCGGGGCGGATGTTTGTCAGATCGTTACAACTTTGTATATCAATGAATTATCTCAGATTCGTAAAATGACCAATGAGCTGGCGGAATGGATGAACGTGCACGAATATACATCGATAGCTGAATTCAGAGGGCTTTTGTGCCAGGCTAACAGCGGTAATCCGGCCGCCTGGGAGCGCGTACAGTTTATGAAACACTTTCGAAATTTTGTTTAGAAGACCTGAAAACTTTGAAGTATTGCATGTTGACAATCACCCCGTCCGAAAAGCAGCACTCACCGGAATTAAAGTTAAAAACCAGCTTGCAGGTGTATTAATACCTTCCGGCGGAGAACTTACCTGGATGCTGGTTAGCGCTGAGCCAATCTTTCGGGAAAATGGTAATATCGAAAAGATCATTTGTACTTACCAGGATATCACCTCGCAAAGGCTTGCAGCACAAGACAGCAATCTTCAAGTCAAAGGTTGTACTTCGGAATTGTTATTAATGATGGATTAATATATCGTTACAAACGACAGGCAACTTACCCCTCATTGCAAACGATGGGTAGGCATAGGTAAACGAGGGGTAGGAGTCGAATTAATATGATCCGAGCCTACGGCTCTCAGGACAAAGTGCAAGTCGTCGTTTTGACTGGACTGAAGTCCAGCCTTACAACATGACCCGAGCCTACAACTCTTTCAAATCCCTCCGGGATTGAACAAGGTTTTGTATCAGAGGTCTGCTCGCCCTTTCTTATTGGGACAAAAATCATCATACAGGTATTCGCAAATTGACAAATTGGCAAATTGACACATTGGCACATTAGCACATTAGCAAATTAGCAAATTTTCTGATCTTCTCCCCGCCTTACTGCGCCACAAAATTATATGTGATTGTTCCTTTTTGTTTCTCCGGGGCTGAGGCATCGGCATTAAACCAGGTTTTCTCTGCTGCCTGTTTGGCGTAAGCCAGGATGGTTAAGTCGGCAATATTGGGATTAGAGCGTGGAGCTGCGTTCAAAACACGACCATTGCGAGCAACAACAATATCAACAATGATTTCTCCGCCACCCTGGGCCAGGTAGACGGGAATGGGAAGTCGCGCGTGGTACCGGTTCGCCAGGAAATAGTGAATATTCGATTTCCCCTTAAAATTCGATCGTTCAATCTCTTCGCGCGTTTTACCTTCCGTGATGTCTTCCGGCATTTTAATATCCGGAATCTTCGGAATTTTCTTTGCGAGTGTTTTATTGACATCATTCACGAGCTGTTTGGCGTCCTCAATTTCCTGATTATACGCTTTATCGAAAAATGGGTCGTTCGATCGTGAAGCCTGTTTGGCATCCTCCCGCGAAGCATCGTTTACTGCACGATTCGATGCCAGTTGATTGGCTCCAGGTATTTGTTGTGTCAGGGCTGCGATCTCTTTTTCTTTCTCTTTTTCAGGTTCCGGAAGTTTTATCTCCTCTTGCGTAAAATCGAGTAAAATGGCTTCTTCAGGCAATTGTTTGCCATCTTTCAGGTTAGAAGTAAGCAGTACAATTAACACAATAATGTGAAAAGTCAGGGTAGTGATCACCCCGTAGATGTGCTGTTTGTATATTTCTTTAACTTTTACCATTTGCTTCCGGCAAAAATAAGCAATTTAAAGAACTACTTTTGAAGTTTGAACTGAAATTGAAAAAGTGAGAGTCTGTATTGCTGAAAAACCAAGTGTCGCAAAGGAAATTGCCGCGATTATCGGGGCTAAAAGCCGCATGGATGGCTATTATGAAGGAAACGGTTACCAGGTGACCTGGACTTTTGGTCACCTCTGTACCTTAAAGGAACCGCATGACTATACTGATAAATGGAAATACTGGGATTTGCGCGCACTTCCCATGTTGCCCGGGCGGTTTGGAATTAAACTGATCAACGATAACGGGGTAAAAAAGCAGTTCGGAATTATTGAAAAGCTGGTGAACAATGCCGATGAGGTCATCAACTGCGGAGATGCAGGCCAGGAGGGTGAACTCATCCAGCGGTGGGTTCTTTCAAAGGCAGGCAATACTAAACCGCTGAAACGTCTATGGATATCATCGCTCACAGAAGAGGCCATCAGGGAGGGTTTCGACCATTTGCGCAACGGCAATGAGTTCGATAACCTCTATGCTGCCGGAAGTGCCCGTGCCATTGGCGACTGGCTGCTCGGAATGAATGCAACGCGTCTGTACACCTTAAAATACGGGCGAAACAAGCAGGTGCTTTCAATTGGAAGAGTGCAGACGCCTACGCTTTCAATCATTGTAACACGGCAGCTTGAAATCGACAATTTTAAACCGGAACCTTACTGGGAACTGAAAACCAAATACCGCGAGGTTCTTTTCGGCGCCGCATCGGGTCGGTTTGCTACCCGGGAAGAAGCATCAGTAAAGCTGGCTGAAATTACCGGACACGAGTTTTACATCGTATCCTATGAAAGAAAGACGGGGAATGAAGCTCCGTTACGACTATTCGATCTTACCTCTTTACAGGTCGATTGTAACCGGAAATTCGGATTTACCGCTGATGAGACGTTGCGCCTGATCCAAAGTCTTTACGAGAAAAAACTTACCACTTATCCACGTGTCGACACTACCTATCTTTCGGAAGATATTTATCCCAAGGTGCCTGCCATTCTTGCAAAATTGACACCTTACCAGGAATTTACCGCGCCCTTGCTCGCCTCAGGGATTAAAAAATCAGCAAAGATATTCGACGATAAAAAGATTACCGATCACCATGCCATTATCCCGACAGGGGTATTATCCAATTCGCTGACCCCGGATGAACGAAAAGTCTATGATATGGTGGCACGACGGTTTATCAGTGTTTTTTATCCCGATTGTAAAGTTGCTAATATTACTGTTTTAGGTGAGGTTAATAAAGTTGATTTTAAAGCCACGGGTAAACAGATTCTTGAACCTGGCTGGCGTATTGTCTACAAAGACGATTCAGGCAAAGCTTCGGCAGACGAAAACATCCTTCCTTTATTCGAAAATGGGGAACACGGCCCCCATGAACCGGAGTTAGGCGAAAAGATGACACAACCTCCCAAGCATTATACCGAGGCAACACTTTTGAGAGCCATGGAAACTGCCGGCAAAAGTGTGGACGATGATGAACTTCGTGATTTGCTCAAACAAAATGGCATCGGACGACCTTCAACCCGGGCCAATATTATCGAGACACTATTCCGGCGCAAGTATATTCGTCGTGACAAGAAAAAAATTATTGCCAATCCTACCGGGATCGAATTAATCCTGACCATTGAAAATGAATTGCTTAAATCGGCCGAACTGACCGGTTTGTGGGAAAAAAAGCTACGTCAGATCGAAGCAGGTGAGTACGAGATCTCAGCATTTATGACTGAACTCAAGGAGATGGTTTCTGAAATTGTTCAGCAGGTGAAACAATCACCTTATAAGGCCATTAGTATTGTTGCCGCGCAGGAAGAAGTTCCGGCCGGAAATACCGAAAAGGTCAAAAAGGAGCGACCTGCCCCATCGCCTGAGGAGGTGGCTATCGTATGTCCGAAATGCAAAAAAGGGGAAGTGGTCAAAGGGAAACTGGTATGGGGATGTAATGCCTTTCGTGACGGGTGTGATTTCAGGCTTCCGTTTGATTTTGCCGGGAAAAGAATAAGTGACAGTAATATTAAGGCGTTGTGTCGAAAAGGACGCAGCGCTGAAATCAAAACGTCTGATCCGGACGGAAATGTTATTACCGGGAATATTATATTGAATAGTGAATTGAAGCTTTCATTCACGATCAAAGCACCTGAGGAGTTGATTTGTCCGCTTTGTAAAAAGGGGATCATCATAAAAGGTAAAAATGCCTGGGGATGCAATGAATTTCGCAGCGGTTGTCAGTTACGCGTACCATTTATTTTTATGAATAGAGAATTGTCTGAGAGTAATCTGGAGCAGCTGATTCTGAAAGGAAAAACCACTAAAATCAGTGGATTTGTCGCATTGAATGGTTCGAAAAAAGATGGCCGGTTACACTTCGGTAAGGATTTTAAAATCAGACTGGAATAGTATTACTGATCCACAAAAATATCCTTTCTTAGCTGAGGGATTACACCTGCTGCTGTTGCTTCGCGATAGAGCGTTTCTATTGATTTTCTTCCGTCAATGCCAAGGTCACGGGTAAAGTCATTGACGTAAAGTTCGATATGACTCATCCTCACGGAGTCATCCATTGCCTGGGCGTGATGTTTTACAAAAGGATAGGAGGCTTTGGGATTTTCGAAGGCATATTCGACACTGCGTTTCATGATCCGGTCGACTTTACTTCGGATCTCTGCCGGTAATTTTCTGTTCACGACTATTCCTCCCAGAGGGATTGCCATTCCGGTTTTGGTTTCCCAGAACTCACCCATATCAGCAACTTTTTTTAGTCCTTTCTGCCGGTAAGTAAACCTGTTTTCATGAATGATCAGTCCCGCATCCATTTCTCCCGATAACACAACTTCCTCGATATCCGAAAACAGGTATTCCTTTTTGTTTTTATGGCCGGGATAAGCAATACTGAGCAGCAGATTGGCGGTGGTATGGAATCCGGGTATGGCTATTTTCAGGTTATCGATCTCATCAGGAAAAATCTTGTACCTGCTGACCAGCAGAGGTCCGTTTTTAAAGCCAAGAGCGCTTCCGGAATTGAGCAATAAATAAGAATCGGCAATATACGCATACGCATGATAACTGATCTTTGTAATATCTATTTCAGAAGTAAATGCGCGGTGATTCAGTTCTTCGACATCCGACATGATTAGTTCGAACTCCAGTCCTTCGGTGTCGATCCGGCCATGCACCATAGCATCAAAAATATAGGTATCATTCGGACATGTGGAGAATCCAAGGGTCAGCTTCATCAGAGTTTTATTCGTTAATTTATTGCATTCCGTAGATTACCTGTTTTTGAAAATTCAGGTTTTCATACTCAGGAGAGTTGTTTAACGGTGGCGAATTTACGAAGAAATCTGAAAAGTTCGTCTGTCATGTTTTGAATGGCAGTTGGGATATCCCATTTTTCGGTGTCCCGGATATCGACAAAATTTGAGATGGCTCTGATTTCAAGAAACGGAACCTTCTCGAGCAGGCAAACATAGAATACTGCGGCCCCTTCCATCGATTCGATATCGGGGTCAAATTGGTTTTTTATACGTGAGATACTCCGAGCTGTGCCATGGCTGATGTTACCTGTAACGCCATGAACTGCTGTTAAATCGAGATTATCGTACTTATGCGGGTTAATCAACTGTCCGTTATGGAAAGGATGGTCATTGGGATCAACAAAGCCCGCATCAAACACCGTTTTAATATGATCGCCTTCTTCAATACCAAAATCGCAGAATTGTTCGCTCTTTACATTGACAACAGTGCCAATTGACAGCTCGTCTCTGAAGCTTCCGGCAATCCCGGCATTAATAACCAGGTCGTAATGAGCGAGCTGGAGTGCTTTGGTGAGGAAATACGTAGTAAAGGTGGCGCCTAATCCTGTTATAATCAGGTCAATGTCGAGATTGTGCCATTTGTAATGGAAAACAGGACCGTGATTATCTGCCCCCTCCCTGAGGTTTTCGAAGAACTGATATAGTTCAAAACATGTAGCACCTACAAAAAGGATTCTCATCAGCAATGAATTGAAAAAATGAAAAAATGCAAAAGTATAATAACGATTCGTTAAACTATCGATTCGCTTACTTACTTTCATACTCAAATTTTCGAAAAAGGTTAAAAAAATTTGTTCATTTGTACATCATTTTTTAAAAATATTTTTTAAAATTCATTAATTCTTGTTTTTTTCTAATTATTACGATTACAAAAGGTAAAAATAATACAGCAATATGAAATTTTCCCTGAATAAAAGAGATAACCTTGGATACAGTAAGGTTGAAGTTTATCATGAAGAGAATATTTTGAAAATGGCAGATCACTATCGTGAAATTTTGAAATTGCTTGGCGAGGATGCTGAACGCGAGGGATTGCTTCAATCGCCTGTAAGAATTTCGAAGGCCATGCAGTTTCTAACCCAGGGATATAATATGGATCCTGAAAAAATTCTTCAGTCCGCCATGTTCAAAGAAGATTACCGCCAGATGGTCATTGTTAAGGATATTGAAATTTATTCGCTTTGTGAACATCATCTGCTTCCGTTTTTCGGTAAGGCGTATGTGGCTTATATACCCAACGGATACATCACCGGGTTGAGTAAAATTGCGCGTGTTGTGGAAGCTTATTCGCGACGCCTGCAGGTACAGGAACGACTCACGACACAAATCAAGGATTGTATCCAGAATACATTAAATCCTCTTGGGGTGGCGGTTGTGATCGAGGCAAAGCATATGTGTATGAGTATGAGGGGCATCGAAAAGCAAAATTCGGTGACAACCACATCTGACTTTACGGGCGCATTTCAGAAAGAGGCAACCCGTCAGGAATTTATCCGGCTGATCAGCTCCGATTTGTCGTAGGCTGAACTTCCTGCAAGCATGATAATTTGTATATTTGCGGTCGAAATTTTACAAAATTAATTATGAAGGCATATGTTTTCCCGGGACAGGGCGCCCAGTTTGTAGGAATGGGTAAAGACCTCTACGATAATTCACCCATGGCGCGCGAATTATTTGAAAAAGCAAATCAGTTGCTTGGTTTTCGCATAACCGATCTGATGTTTAACGGTACTGATGAGGATTTAAGGCAAACAAATGTGACTCAACCCGCTATTTTTCTCCATTCAGTGCTGCTCGCCAAAACCTTGGGTGATAGTTTTAAACCTGAAATGGTTGCCGGACATTCCCTGGGTGAATTCTCTGCCCTTGTAGCCAATGGTGCATTGTCATTCGAGGATGGTCTTTTACTGGTCTCGAAACGTGCCCGCGCGATGCAGAAGGCATGTGAGGCGGAACCTTCAACCATGGCTGCGATAGTTGGTCTTGATGATGAAATCGTTGAACAGGTTTGCAGCTCAATCGATGAGGTTGTTGTCCCTGCTAATTACAACTGCCCGGGGCAACTGGTGATATCGGGTTCTGTTCAGGGGATTGACCTTGCCTGTACAAAACTGACCGAAGCGGGTGCAAAACGCGCAATAAAACTAAGCGTGGGGGGAGCTTTTCATTCGCCGCTTATGGAGCCTGCACGTGCCGAACTCGCCGAAGCCATTAACTCCACACAATTTAATACACCCGTTTGTCCGGTTTACCAAAACGTTACTGCAAGTCCTGTATCCGATCCTGAGGTGATCAAAGAGAACCTGATCGCCCAGCTCACTGCACCTGTGAGGTGGACACAAACCGTGAAAAATATGATTGCTGACGGTTGCACTTCATTTACTGAGGTTGGTCCCGGACAGGTTTTACAGGGTCTTGTGAAAAAAGTTGATCGT
>JBBRGI010000008.1:0-26154 GCA_038240855.1 Bacteroidales bacterium
CGACACAATGCCTATGGTAAGTATCTTACGGTCGCGGGCCACCTGAGCGATTACCGGTGCTGCACCTGTTCCTGTGCCCCCACCCATTCCGGCCGTAATAAATACCATTTTGGTATTGCCATCCAGGAGCCGCTCGATGTCCTCGATATTTTCAAGTGCTGATTCGCGTCCCACGTCGGGTTTATTCCCTGCGCCACGGCCCTCGGTCAGCTCGGAACCGAGCTGTACTTTTAATGGGACAGGGCTGCTCATGAGCGCCTGGGCGTCAGTATTACAGACTGCAAATTCAACATCCTTAATTCCTTGCCGGTACATGTGGTTAACGGCGTTTCCTCCACCTCCACCTACTCCGATTACTTTTATGATTTTGTCGCTGCTAACAGGCAAATCAAATTCTATGAGTTCAGCCATTATATTTTTTTTAAATTATTATCTAACGTGGGAAATCATTTCTCAATTTCATCATCGTCTTCACTAAAAAGGGTATTAAATTGGCGTGTAAACCAATTACTTATTGGCTCAGAACTATCTGATGACGCGGGTTTGACTGCTTTCTTTTCCAATTTTGAAATGCGTTCCTGCCTACCGGTTTCGCGCGTCTTCACATCTTTACGCACTGTAAAGCTTTCATCGGGATTAAAAAACGCATGCGGTTCAGCCGCAGGTCCCGTAGATTCATACACAGGTTTTGTTTCCGCTACTATATTTTGACTAACCGGTTCGGCTGGCGGAATTATAACGGTTTGCTTAACTGGTTCGGGGCGTAGGATACGGTTCGGATTAATTTCGAATCCTGTTGCGATCACCGTCACACTGATTTTGCTACCCAGTTTGGCATCGTAACCATTACCCCATATGATATTGGCGTTATCGCCCGCGGCATTCTGAAGGTAATCGATGATATCGCCAATCTCACCCATGCGTACCTCATCATCACCCGACGTAATGTTGAGCAGAATATTTTCAGTGCCATAAATGTCGTTACTGTCGAGAAGGGGAGATTTAAGTGCCTCTTCAGCCGCCCGCATAGCGCGATTTTCACCCTCGGCAAAACCTGTTCCCATAATAAAAACACCACTTTCGCGCAACACTGTGTTCACATCTGCAAAGTCGATGTTGATATTCCCGTGAAGGGTAATGATTTCTGCACAACCTTTTACCGCCGCTGCCACAATATTGTCAGCCTGGGCAAAAGCCTCTCGTGCAGGAAGGTCGCCATACACCTTATGCAGGTTTTCATTACTGATGACCAGTAAACTATCGACATAACGCTGCAGTCGTTTGATCCCTTCAATGGCCTGTTCGTAACGCAACCGTCCCTCTTTTACGGAAGGAAGGGTGACGACCGCAATTGTAAGAATATCCATCTCACGCGCCAACTGAGCAATAACCGGAGCGGCACCTGTCCCTGTTCCGCCACCCATACCGGCTGTGATAAACACCATTTTTGTACCTGTCTCGAGCACTGCCCTGATTTCGGCGAGGTTCTCGATAGCTGCCTGCTCACCGCGTTTGGGTTTGTTTCCCGCACCACGACCTTCGGTAAGGGAGACACCCAGTTGAACCTTCACGGGGACAGGACTGTTTACAAGCGCCTGTGCATCAGTGTTACATATCAGAAAATCAACACCGGCAATCCCTTTATGGAACATATGATTTACAGCGTTTCCACCGCCGCCGCCCACCCCAACAACCTTAATGATTGATTGGTAATCGTGTTGAAACCCGAAGGTCATTAAATCATCTGATATACTTTCCATTTGATAAACTGATTGATTTTAATTTATTTCGTTGTCTTCGTCGGAGATTAAACCGTTGAGACCTTCCTTAGCCCGCCCGAATAAATCGGAGACCATTGTCTTTAAACCTGATCCCTGAGTCTTTGCGGATTGTTTTTTTCGTACTTCTTCCTGTACATCCGAAACAATCATTCCCGGGGGATATTTGTTCCGGCGTGCCTGGTATAATCCATTGATCAGCAATCCGATTAAATTTGCAGAATCAATTTTTAACAACTGTTCATCGAACAACTGCTCTTTGACAGCTACAACAGGTTTTCCGAAACGAACGTCAAAACCTGTCATGTAACTGACCAGCTTATCGATACCACGCATGTTCGAACCGCCGCCTGTCAGAACAATACCGGCTCCGAGCCTTGGCAATAAGCCTGTTGATTCGAGCTGAAAGTTAACCCCTTCGATAATCTCTTCGAGCCGTGCCTGGATGATCCCGGAAAGGTTTCGAAAACTAATCTCTTTGGCCTGCCACCCTTCCACTTCGGGAATCTGTGCAAACTTATTTTCGGGGACAAGCTCCGAAAAGGCATAACCGCATTGCACCTTTACCATTTCTGCGTGGCGCGGGATAATATTACACCCTTCGCGTATATCGTTCGAAATTACATTACCACCAAAAGGCAACTCTGTTGCCAGGCGAAGTTTATTTTCGTAGTACAGTGAAATGCCCGTAGTTCCCGCACCGAAATCGAGCAGTATCACACCGGCTTCCTTTTCATCTTTTGAAAGATAACCTGCCCCCTGAACAAACGGATTTGTGAAGACACTTACCAGTTCGTAACCCGCTTTTTCGATGCTTCGCCTGAGATTCAGTTCGTACGAGTCGGCGGCTGAGATCACTGTAAAAGCAGCATCGACACGACGTCCGGCCATACCGACAGGATTATTTACACCGCGCTCGCCATCCACAATGAATTCCTGGGGAATCAGATGATATACTTTTTCTCCAGGACCGCACGAGTACCGCTGCGCCTCATCGATCAGTGAATTAATCACGGCTTGTGTAACCTCGCCATTCTCGGTCATCCGGTAACCTGTCGCCTGCCGGTTATTTATCTTCTGACCCGAAATTCCGGCATAGATTTTCTGCACCCTAAGTTTGAGTGTTTGCTCAAGCGAATTGATTACTGTTCTGATCGATACCGCTGCTTCGTCAATATTTACAACCACACCGTTTCGAACTCCTTTTGTCAAAGTATCGCCCATGGCCACTATTTCGAGTTTTCCATCTGTGGTAAAACGGCCAATTGCCGCCCTTGTCCGCATGGTTCCAATGTCAATTGCTGCAACCAGCTCTCTTGTCAGGTTCATAGCTATATTATTTTTTTGTGCATACTATCTGATTACGAAATCCTACGTTGATGGTTTTGTAAATACTCCATCCGCCGTTTTTGAACCCATCGGTATATAAGGCCTTAAGGTTACGAAATTTAATCTGAAAATCATCAGGATCACCGAAAAGAATAATCTGTTCGCCCACCCTGGGAATCATTGAAAGCTCTCCTACTGTATTCACATAAATCTGGTCGATCTGAGCACTCCAGAACGGGTCATTGTTAATAAAAATGATCAGTGGCAATAACCGTTTTCGAGCAAACTCTGCCGAGACACTGCCGCCAACAATCAAAACCCTGGGTGTATACCGGGGCGACCAGTCAATTACTTTCCCAAACCTGTCCATATAAAATGCGTGCCCCGATCCTACAACCCTGAACACCGGATCTCTCTGCTTTATTTTAATGACAAGCGATCCAAAACTTTTTACGCCATTATCGAAAACATTGGTATAAACCGCAACATCTTCAACAGATTGAAGTTTGCGCAACCCGTCTTCAATCTTGCGAAGATTAACCGTTCCCAGCGGTTTCCCGAATATGGACGGATGATTCCGGTTTACCCATTGACAAATATCGGCGCTTCTCACAAATTTTTCCGTTATAGAATCGGCAATGTCAACTTTCACCCCCGCGCATTTTAATTGCTGTGATTGTTTAATTGAAAATCCCAATGATATTGCAATCACAGTTATAGACGTAATCCACAAGATCATTTTTAATACTTTCCTAAACATCTTCTTTTTTGATCAGGTACGAAACGATCGGATCAACCAGCCGGTCAATATCGCCGGCACCGAGGGTCAGCAAAATTCCGGGATTATAATTATCCAGAATCGCGGGGAAGTCAGCTTTCTGGCATCGTACCCGGCTATCCAGTTTCATCTTACTCAGAATGACATCCGAATCGACTCCCTCAATCGGTAATTCTCGTGCAGGGTAGATCTCCATAACCAATGCATCGTCGAGAAGATCGAGTGCTGCTGCAAATTCTTCAGCAAAGTCCCTGGTCCGGGTGAAAAGATGCGGCTGAAAAATACCCGTCACACGTTTACCCGGATACAGATCGCGCACCGATTGAATAGTAGCCTCCAATTCTCTGGGATGATGGGCATAATCGTCGATATAAACTGTTTGTTTACCCGCAAACCTTACATCAAAACGACGCACAACACCACTGTAAACAGGGAGTGCAACACGTATTTCATCCATGGTTACCCCGCTTAGCAATGCCATCCCGCAGGCTGCCACCGCATTTTCGACATTCATCAGGCCGGGATAGGTAAGTGATACATTATTCATTTCACCAAAAGGTGTCTTCAGGTCGAAATGGTACGCTCCATCAATCACCCGAATATGAACAGCCTCGAAATCAGCTTCCCCGGTAATGGAATAGGTGAAATACCTGATTTCTTTATTCCATTGAATATCAATATTTAATCCTTTCCGGTAAAGCAATACTCCATTCTTTTGAATCTGAGATATAAAATCCGCAAAAGCCTTAATTACACTTTCGTGATCACCGTAAATATCGAGATGATCCGCATCCATCCATGTGATTACCGCCAGTTCCGGATGAAGCTGAAGGAAAGAGCGGTCGAATTCGTCGGCCTCAGCCACAATAAACTCGCTGTCGTTTTGGGGCAATAGCAGGTTCGTACCATAGTTCTTCGATATCCCACCCATAAATGCCGAACAGTCGAGTTGCGATTGTTTCAGCAAATGTGCCGTCATTGTAGTGACTGAAGTTTTGCCATGGGTTCCGGCAATCGCGATACATCTTTTCCCTTCTGTGAGAAGACCCAGTACCTGGGATCTTTTGAACAGCCGGAATCCGTTTTCATTGAAATAACAAAATTCCGGAAAGTCGGTTGGGACTGCAGGAGTGTAGATGACAATGGTCGTATCTTTTTCTGAAAGGGCAGGAATATTCAGCAAATCAGCAGTATAATGAACCGGAATACCTTCTTTTTCAAGGTCATTCGTAAGCACGGATGCGGTTTTATCGTATCCGTCAACCTTTTTCCCGATAAAGTGGAAATAACGTGCAAGCGCACTCATTCCAATGCCGCCAATTCCAAGCAGATATACCCTTTCTATTTTCTCAATCTCAATCATCTCATTCTTTTAATAACGATGAAATCACCTCAACAATATCTTCAGTTGCCTGAGGGGTTGCTAATCTTTTTATATTTTGCGAAAGTCTCAGACATTTCTCCTCATTACTCACCAAGGCCAGTGCATCCGGTATCAGTTCGGTAACAGCCACAGCATCTTTAACCATTATTGCAGCATCTTTTTCGACAAGCGACATAGCATTGCTTGTTTGGTGATCTTCGGCAACATTGGGAGAAGGAACCAGTATTGAAGCTGCTCCGACCATACAAAGTTCAGATATTGTCCCTGCACCTGCCCTCGAAATCACCAGGTCTGCCAACGAATAAGCCAGGTCCATACGGGGAATAAACTCCATCAACCGTATATTTTCTATAGGATCGGCACCCAGTTGCGAGGCAATGGACTCATGATAGTACTTTCCGGTTTGCCAGATGATAACAACCTCTGATTTCCGGATCAGCTCAAGGTTTGCTAGCACGCTTTGATTAAGAGTCCTGGCTCCGAGACTTCCCCCGACAATCAGGATGACAGGCTGATCAGTTGTGACGTTAAAGAACTCTCTGGCTTCGGCCGATCGTGGCGTGATTGAAGTCAGGCCCTGCCTGATCGGATTTCCGGTAAAAACAATTTTTGAGGCAGGAAAAAACCGATCCATACCAGCATAGGCGACACAAATTTTTTTGGCTTTCTTACCCAAAATTTTATTTGTGACTCCGGCATGGGAATTTTGTTCCTGTAAAACTGTGGGAATATCCAGGCTGGATGCAACACGCAGGATTGGACCGCTCGCGTAACCCCCCACACCGATTACAACATCGGGATGAAAATCTTTCACTACTTTCCTTGCCATCTGCAGAGAGCGGATCAATTTTGGCACAAACATAATATTGCGGAAAAATTCACCCCGGTGAAATCCAGCCACAGGTAATCCAACAATATTATAACCTGCAGACGGAACCTTCTCCATCTCCATTTTTCCCTCAGCGCCTACAAAAAGTATTTCGCACGTGGGAAATCGTTTGCGAAGCCCATCGGCAATGGACAATGCAGGGAAGATATGTCCTCCGGTTCCTCCGCCACTCACTATAAATTTATAGTTTCCCATTTTTAGTTTTTTGTCAGTACGATATCTTCATCCGGAAGAACTCCGTCGGGATTAAAATTGTTCTCAACCTCTTTCTGTGCTTCCTGGTCTGTTTCGGAACTAACACTGAGTAAGAGGCCAAAGGTAATAGCGGTAAAGACCTGCGAGGTTCCACCCCAGCTCACCCACGGGAGCGGTTGTCCCGTGACAGGTATTGCTCCTGACGATACTGCCATATTGATTATAGCCTGCAGAATTATTATTGTCACAGCTCCTGTTGCCAGGAATGTAGGAAAGGTCCGGTTGCATCGCCGGATAATAATCCCTCCGCGCGTGAGGAATATCAGGTAAAGCAACGGAATAAGTATCCCTCCGATCAGGCCGTATTCTTCAATGATAATTGAGTAAATGAAGTCGTTGTAAGCGGCAGGCATAAAATTGCTGATCTTACTTTTACCTGCGCCAACTCCGGTAACACCACCCATATGGATCGCAATTTTGGCAAAATCGCCTTGGGTAAGTCCTTTAACAGTGGCATTTTCGCCGTTGATATGCCTTTCGATCCGGCCCCTGATGGTTTGAATCCGTCCGAAATTTCCCTTTTCGGGTAGCAGCGGTGCTGCAAAGTAGATTACAAGGACAAAGCCTATCCCCGTTAAAATAGTAAATACCAAATATTTAACAGGAATCCTACCAACAAACATCATGATTACCGCCGTGGAGAACAACAGCACGGCTGATGAAAAATTGGCCATTGAAATCAGCAAACAGATTAACCCGATGCCAATAATTATTTTAAAATAGGCAATACGCAAAAGTCGAGCATCTTTTTGGTTATTCGCCAATAAACGAGCAACCCACAGGATCAGTGCTACTTTAGCAATTTCAGCGGGTTGAAAGCTGATGAATCCCAGTGGCAGCGTGCGTCCTGTTCCTTCACCCCCCCGGCCAAACGCCAAACCAAGCAAAACGAAAACTATGGCTGTAAGATAGGCAGCATTCGCGAACCTATTGTACATTTTCACCGGGAAATAATTCAGCATGATGATGATCGCGCCATATCCCGCACCCTGGAAAAGCAACTGCCGTAAAATATAATGGGTTGTGTTGCCGCTGGCCTGCCTGTAAGCCAGTGCACCGGTCGAACTATAAACGATCAGCAACGAAATGCACGACAGTGCCACAAGCACTGCCCAGATGATCCGGTCGCCCTTGATGTATTGTTTTAGTTCTGCGGTGTCCATGTCAATAATTTATTTTTAATCATCCTAAAGATTCCGGACAGCTTCCTTAAATTGTCTGCCACGCTCTTCATAATTTTTGAACAGGTCGAAGCTGGCACAAGCGGGTGAAAGCAACACCGTATCACCTTTTTCTGAAAGAAAGTAGGCACTTCTGACCGCCTCTTCAATGCTTTTTGTATCGACAATCTCTTTCACTATACCTTCGAAAGCAGCGAATATTTTACTATTATCTTTCCCAAGACAAACAATGGCTTTTACTTTCTCCTTTACAAGATCGTATAACATGGTATAATCGTTCCCCTTATCAACCCCGCCTACAATCCAGACGACAGGGGTACTCATACTTTCGAGCGCGTACCAGACCGAATTTATATTTGTCGCTTTAGAGTCGTTGATAAATTCGATGTTATGCACACGCAGGAAACGTTCAAGCCGGTGTTCAACACCCTGGAAGTCGCTGAGACATTCGCGGATACCCTCTTTTCGCAATTTTAAAATGCTTCCTGAGATTCCGGCTGCCATCGAGTTGTTCAGGTTATGTTTTCCCTGTAATGCTAATTCGTAGATTGTCATATCGAAAGTATTATTGTTAACATTTAGTTTCATTGTTTCATTTTCAACCCATCCGCCATCCTTCAACACCTGCATGATCGAAAAGGGGACCTTCCGGGCTTTGATATCGCGTTTGGCAAGTTCAGCCTGAATAACGGGATCGTCGGCACAATAGACAAACCAGTCCTCAGCCCGCTGATTTTGTGTGACTCGCATTTTGGAATCCACATAATTCTGCATATTATAATCATACCGGTCGAGATGATCAGGCGTAATATTCAGCAATACAGCAATATCAGCTCTGAAATCAACCATTCCATCCAATTGAAAACTGGATAATTCAATTACGTAATAGTCGAAATTCTCCTGCGCCACCTGGAGTGCAAAGCTTTTCCCGACGTTTCCAGCCAGTCCGACATTCAAACCCGCTTGTTTAAGCAATTCATAGGTGAGAAGGGTGGTGGTAGTTTTGCCATTACTCCCGGTAATACAAATAGTCTTCGCCATGGTATAACGACCGGCAAACTCAATTTCGGAGATAACCGGTATGTCTTTCCCGTGAAGTTTGACCACTATAGGCGCTTTATCGGGTATTCCGGGACTTTTCATAACGAGGGTGGCATTCAGAATTAATTCCTCTGTATGCTGATTCTCTTCGTATTTCAGTCCGTGTTCGTCAAGTGTTGCTTTATATTCATCCTTTATCGGACCAAAATCAGAGACGAAGACCTCGTACCCTTTTTGAGCTCCAAGGACAGCAGCACCTACGCCGCTCTCTCCTCCGCCAAGAATGACCAATCTGTTATTTTTCATAATTAGCGCATTTTAAGGGTTGCAATTGTTAAAACTGCAAGGATGATTCCCACAATCCAAAACCTGGTCACAATTTTGGGCTCAGGGAAACCTTTTTTCTGAAAATGGTGATGCAAGGGTGCCATAAGAAAAACACGCCGGCCTTCGCCATATTTCCGCTTCGTATATTTAAACCACCCCACCTGGATTAACACGGATAAATTTTCAACAAGAAAGATCCCGCACAGCAATGGAATAAGGATTTCCTTACGGATAACGATCGCGTATACAGCAAGAATTCCGCCTAAAGCAAGACTTCCCGTATCACCCATAAATACCTGCGCCGGATAGGAATTATACCAAAGAAAGCCGATTGCTGCCCCGATAAAAGCCGACATAAAAACGGTAAGTTCACCGCTATTGGGAATATACATTATATTGAGGTAACCCGAATAGATGATATTTCCCCCGATATAGGCAAAGACGCCAAGTGTTGCTCCACTGATTGCGGAGGCCCCGGTCGCAAGCCCATCGAGGCCATCGGTGAGGTTGGCTCCGTTTGAAACTGCGGTGATGATAAAGATGATCACTGCGGCGTACAACAACCAAGCCCAGTATTCTGCCTTATCTCCTAAAAACCAGAGCAACCATTTGTAATCAAACTCGTGGTTTTTAATAAATGGAAGGGTAGTCTTCGTCGATTTTATCTCTTTGGTCATCTGCCGGGTCTCCTTCTGACCGGTTTCGCTGTTAATCCCAATTTCAGTTTTTGCCTTTCCGCTCTCGTCATATATTTTCTCCCTTACCGAGACCTCGCTGCTGATGTATAATGTGGATGCAACAATTATTCCCAGGGAAATTTGTCCCATGATTTTGAACCTTCCTGCAAGTCCTTCCTTATCTTTAAGAAACACCTTGATATAATCATCTGTAAACCCGATCATTCCCAGCCAGACTGTAGTAATAATCATCAGGAGGATATAGATGTTGTCGAGCTTGGCAAAAAGTAGTGTTGGCAAAAGAATGGAGGCAAGTATAATTATTCCACCCATTGTCGGTGTCCCTTTTTTTTGCATCTGACCTTCGAGGCCAAGCTCACGGATATCTTCGCCAATCTGCTGACGCTGAAGCATTTTAATAACCTTTTTACCAATTATTGTAGAGAAAAGCAAGGCCGTGATCACTGCCATTGCTGACCTGAACATGATGTAGTTAAACATCTGTGCTCCGGGGAAATCCAGTGATTCAAGGTATTTAAAAATGGGAATCAGCATTTCTGTTAATTTTGATTGATAATATTGAATATCTCACGGATCACTTCCCGATCATCAAAATGGTGTTTTACCCCCTTGATCTCCTGGTAATCCTCGTGTCCTTTACCTGCAATCAGGATAATATCGCCGGGTCGGGCCATCATACACGCGGTTCTGATCGCCTCTTTGCGGTTGGTGATTGCCAGTACGTTGGATTTTTTGCTGGCAGGTACTCCCATCATCATTTCCGAGATAATTGTTTCAGGATCTTCAGAGCGGGGGTTATCGGAGGTCAGGATTACCCTGTCGCTTGAAATGGCAGCTTCGAAAGCCATTTCGGGTCGCTTGGTTTTATCGCGGTCACCACCTGCCCCAACAACGGTAAACAAGGTTTCGTTGCCTGTCCGTACCTCGTTTATTGCTGAAAGCACATTCTTTATTGCATCGGGGGTATGAGCGTAATCGACAACAGCAAAGATGCCGGTCGGAGAAATGAATGTTTCAAATCTTCCGTCAACGGGCTTAAGCATGCTGATGATTCGCAATACTTCCTCCCTGTTGGCTCCCAAGGAGATAGCTGTTCCATACACGGCAAGAAGGTTATAGGCATTGAAATTGCCCACAAAATGGGTCCATACCTCAGTGCCGTCGATATTAATCAGCATTCCGTCAAAATGACTTTCAATTACCTTCACTTTAAAATCGGCCATTGTCTTCGCCGCATAGGTGAGCTTCCGTGCCGATGTATTCTGAAGTATGAACAATCCATTTTTATCATCGGTATTCGTGAGTGCAAATGCCTGCGGGCTAAGCTGATCGAAGAATTTCTTCTTGGCATTACGGTATTCCGCAAACGTTTTGTGATAATCGAGATGGTCGTGGGTCAGATTGGTAAAGACACCTCCGTCGAATTCAAGTCCGGCTGTCCGATCCTGGTCGATGGCATGAGAACTCACTTCCATAAAGCAGTAACTGCACTCTTCTGCCACCATTTCGGCCATAAGTTGCTGAATCTGCAAAGGATCTGGTGTGGTATGAGTAGCTGCCACCTGCCTGTTTCCAACATAGTTGCATACGGTCGACAATAACCCCGATTTGTGACCCAGCTCCTTAAATAACCGGTAGAGCAAGGTAGCCGTAGTTGTTTTTCCGTTGGTCCCTGTTATCCCCACAATTTTCATAGCGGCAGAGGGATTTCCATAGAAATTTGCGGCGATATGTCCCAATGTCACCGAGGAATTTGCTGCTTTTATCCAGGTGATACTCTGATCTGGATTTTCAGGAAGTTGTTCGCAAAGAACAACCATCGCACCACCTGAAATCGCATTGGAAATAAAACGGTGGCCGTCAAACGTAGTACCCGGTAATGCGGCAAAAAGGAATCCAGGCTTTACTTTCCTTGAATCGAAAGCAATCCCTTCAATAGGCAGATTGATGTCTCCTGTAACAGAGATATCGCCTGCTTTGTGTAATAATTCAGATAAAGTTTTCATTTTTTACCTTTTAGCTTAATTTAAGCACAATACTCTGCCCACGTTGTATTTTTGATCCGGCTTTCACCGATTGTGTTTTAACTTTACCCCGACCCCGGACCGATACACGCATACCGTGGTTTTCGAGCAGGTAAACAGCATCTGTTACACCCATTCCCTGTACATCAGGTACAATTCCGGACTTAAAAACCCGGCTTTTAAGTTCCAGACCATCTTCATCCGGTCTGGCTTCCACCCAATCCGATTTTGTAAATGCAAATCCGTTGAGGATATCCAATTCATCGAGTACACAGGCGATGTCTTTCTTTCGCCCGGCAGTAATTCCGGGGATATCGTTTTCTATTTTGGCGAAAGGCAAATCCTCATCTTCATCGAGGCCTAACTGGTAGGCATATACATAATCAGAAATCTGTCTGAAAACAGGACCGGCGACAGAACTGCCGTAATAATTGGCTCCTTTGGGTGCATTGATTACCACAATACATGAATATTTGGGATCATCGGCAGGAAAGTAACCCACGAAGGAAGACTGGTAAATTTTCTGACCACCATGGCTATAACCTTCCTTGTTATTGGCAACCAGAGCTGTTCCGGTTTTCCCTGCAATTTTGTAATATTTTGATTCCAGGTTCTTTGCAGTTCCATCGGTAACCACCCCTTCGAGCATTGCACGGGCCATCCGCAGGGTTTTGGCCGAGCAGATCGACCATATCAATTTTTCGCTGTCGATTTTATCACGAACCCGACCATTCTCGGTAATCCCTTTTACAAGCCGTGGTTTCATCATCGTTCCCCCATTTGCAACGGCATTGTAGAAAGTAAGGGTTTGCAACGGAGAAACTTTTAATTCATATCCAAATGACAACCAAGCTAATGAAACTCCTGACCATAACTTATCTCCCGGTTTGCGGATATAGGGTTTTGCCTCTCCCTCGATTCCAAGTTCGAGCTGCTCAAGCATTCCAAGTTTACCAATCCTTTCAACAAAGTCATTATCTTCACCCGCATAGCTTTGAGTGATTAATTTGGCCAACCCGACATTTGATGATAATTCAAATGCGCGCTTGGCTGTAATCTTTCCATGACCAGGCCCCCCCTTTTTGTAATCGCTGTCTTTGATCTCTTCCCCTTTATATTTCCAGATTCCATGACCCGTATCTACAATTGTCGAAGTATCAATCTTCCCATCTTCGAAAGCGGCCATTAACGAGGCCAGTTTAAATGTTGAACCGGGTTCGGAACAGCCAGCATTTCCAATGGCATAGTTCTGATACCCTCCCATGAGTTGACCGCTGCTGTTGCGCCCGAAATTTGCAACTGCTTTAATATCACCTGTCTTAACGTCCATAAGGATCGCAGTACCATAGGCAGCACCGGTCTTTTCCATTTGAAGCCGGAGTGAATAGGTGACCTGATCCTGCATTTTAACATCCAATGTTGTAATGATATTTTTGCCATCCTCAGGATCATCCTTACTGATAACGAACCATCGTCCCGACATATTTTGCTTGACTGCAACACCATCTTCACCCTTTAACTCTTTCTCGAACGATTTTTCAAGTCCGAATGCACCTGCGTTTCCCGTTGATCCTTCGGTGGCTTCTTTGGTTAATTTCCCAAGAGTTCGCATCGCAAGATTTCCCGAAGGATAAACCCGTTGGTTTTCCTGTTCTGCTATTAATCCACCTTTATTTCTCCCCCTCCGAAGAATAGGAAATTTCCTGATCGCCTGTAACTCAGCATACGATACTTTGCGTGAGGTAATGAGGTAGTAATGTTTCTGTTGCGCATAGGCTCGTTTTAGCTCCGCTTTATAGGTCCCGGACGATTTATCACGCAACAGACGCGACAGACAAATGGCCAGTGAATCGACTTCATCATAAAAACCCTTTCCTACACCTGGAGCGCCAAGATCCATCCGCAATTCATAATAGGGAACAGAGGTAGCAAGTGGACTGCCATCGGCCGCGCAGATATCACCACGCCTTGCAGCAAGTGCAAACTCCTTGATATCCAGTTTCTGTGCTTCCTTGTCCCACCTGGGCATATGCTGGATAATTATCACACGCACAATGACATAAACGCAGAAAAGCACGATAATGGCATATACCAGCCCGAAACGATTTAATATGGCTTTTCTGATTTCCATTCTACTCCTTTTCTACATATAATTTCCGTGGAGGCTCTTTCGATGTCTCCAGGTCTAACCCACTCTTTTTAACCCGATCAATAATCACCGAGTGACGCCCTAGTTTCACTACTTCAGCAGCGATGGATATCGAATTTGAACGCAGTTCTATCAGGCTATCTTCAAGGGCAACCATTTCACGGATGACCTTCTCTGATTTGTACCTTACCGTAATATTGACTAACAGCAGTGCAACGATCATAAACATGAGTGTCCTGTTCCGGCGAAACCATTCACTTTCGAAGAATTTGCCATTGAGCACTTCCCTGACTGTAACCTTTTTTTTCCTTTTACTTTCAGCCATTATCGTTTTTCTGCAATCCTTAATTTAGCGCTCCTGGCCCTGGGATTCAATGCAATCTCCTTTTCGCCAGGAATAATAATTTTCCTGTTGATCAATTCAAAGGGGGAACTCCGGTTGCCAAAAAAATCATTTTCCTGTACACCGTCGATTCTGCCCGATCGCATAAAGTTTTTTACCAACCGGTCTTCGAGCGAATGGTACGATAACACCACCAGCCGGCCTCCTGATTTCAGCAGATCGGTTGTACTTTCAAGAAATTCGCTGAGTACACCGATTTCGTTATTCACTTCAATACGTAAAGCCTGGAAAACCATTGCCAGATACTTTTTCTCGATTTTTGCCGGAACACAGGGAGCGATCACCTTTAAAAACTGGCTCGTCGATGTGATGGGTCCGGCTGATCGCGCAATTGTAATTAATGATACCAGATGTCGCCAGTTCTTGATTTCTCCGTATTGCTGGAATATGGTCCAAAGCTGAGCCTCGTCATATTCGTTGATCACTTTAACCGCATCCAGCGCCGCTGACTGGTTCATCCGCATATCAAGATTTCCTTCGAACCGGAACGAAAATCCGCGGTCCGGAACATCGAAATCGTGCGACGATACCCCCAGATCTGCCAGTATTCCATCCACTTTACCGATTTGATAATAGCGGAGGAAATGCCGTATATATTTAAAATTGTGACCAATAAAAATCAGGCGTGCGTCATCGGGAACGTTATCTTTCGCATCTATGTCCTGGTCGAAAGCAATAAGTTTCCCGTTTTCAAGTTTTTCAAGAATCCGGGCAGAATGTCCGCCCCCTCCATAGGTCACATCAACATAAGTACCCCCGGGTTGAATGTTCAACCCTTCAATACTCTCTTCAAGCAATGCTGGTATATGATATTCGTTCATGTGACCGGTGTTTCAGATTAAAAATTATCCATCTGACCGCCAAGCAACTCTTTGTATAACCTGGCATAATCTTCATCACTTAACCGTGATGCCTGATGGCGCGACGGTTCCCACAACCGCATGCGTGAACCCTGTCCTGTAAATACAGCTTCTTTGGTGATTCCTGCGTATTCAAGCATTTCATCCGGGATGTTTATCCTTCCATTATCAGCCATGCCAACCTTGACGATCTCTTCGTAATAGCGGGAAAGCATTTTGCTTTGAATCGGATCGTCCGGATTGAGCCGACGACGTAACCTGTCAACTTTTGCAAGCCAGGTGGAATGCGGATATATATTCAGACACTTGTCGTAAACATCTTTTTCCACCACAAACGAAGGCTCCAGGGTGTCGCCCATCTCCTTTTTAAACGGAGCGGGTAACACAACGCGGCCTTTACCGTCCAGAGTTACAGGATATATGTTCGAAAATGAAACCATCTGAATATAACTTTCCAATTGCATGTAAAAATAATAGTTTTACACATCATGACAAAGTGTGACACTTTATTCCACCTACTATTTCTCAACCATTTGTTGATAAAATTAAAAAATTCGGTTAATAACTCCTGTTTTATTGTTGATAAGTCAGTCGGCGGATGGAAATTCGGTCCTGAAACACCAATAAACAAAAGGTTTCCTAAAAAAAATATTGTTCTTTTATTTTCATAATACTGTTTGGAATAAAATTTTATTTTACTTTGGAAAATGAATAACCAAATGGGAAATATGGAAACCGAAAAGTCTGCATCACCTTTGAAACCTATTGTTTTGAGGGAATTAGTTGCGGAAAAAAATTCCAGACTCGCTGGCCGGATACCGCGGTTTGTTTACGGGTTAATGAACCGGTTGCTGCACATCAGGGAGATTAATGATATTATTACGAACTATGGGCATCTGAAAGGAATACCCTTTATTGAATCTGTTCTCGGGTATTTCGAAGTTAAGGTTGTGTATAATGGAGAAGAAAATCTTCCGGATTCAGGAAAATACATTTTTGCCTCTAACCATCCGCTTGGGGGGTTTGACGGATTGATGCTGATTAAAGCAGTGACTGACCATATGGGTAAATCGCTGTTTCTGGTCAGGGATGAACTCACCAAAATCCCGCCATTGGCCGAACTGTTTATCCCGATCAATAAATTTGGTGACCAGCGACGGTCAGCCGGTGTAATTAACGAAGCCTATGCTTCCGATAATCAAATTCTTATTTTCCCGGCAGGTCTGGCCTCGCGTAAAATGAAAGGCAAAATAGCAGATTTAACCTGGCAAAAGCATTTTATTCAGAAATCCGTTGAGCACCACCGGGATGTTGTTCCGGTTTTTATAAGCGGACAAAATTCACGGCGGTTTTATTGGCTGGCCAATTTTCGGAAATGGAGCGGGATCCGCATAAACCTTGAGATGTTCCTGCTATCGGATGAATTATTCAAAAACAGGGGCAAAACCTTTGGCATCAACTTCGGAAAACCGATACCCTGGAATCATTTTGATCGGTCAAAATCACACGCTGAGTGGGCTGCCACAGTTAAAGACATTGTATATGAGATATCTGTGAATCAGAATAAATAATTTTACGGCGAATAATCACAGCCAATTATTACTATTTTTGAAGCATCAATTCAATTGTTTTAAAATGAAGGAAATAATTCCTCCCGTGCCCAGGGAGCTGATTGAAGCAGAGCTTACAGCAGAAAGATTTCAACGGAAAACAAACAAAGCCGACAACGAAATATATATTCTCACCTATCACGATTCACCGAATATTATGCGTGAAATCGGGCGATTAAGAGAACTGACATTTCGGGCCGCCGGTGGCGGAGTTGGTGAAGAGGTGGATATTGATCATTACGACATCACTGACAACCACCCCTATAAACAATTAATTGTGTGGGACCCCAGTCGCCGTGAAATATTGGGAGGTTACCGGTTTATTCATTGTGCAGGTCTTCCGCGTGACGAAAAAGGTGAAGTCCCCCTGGCAACCTCACATCTTTTTCATTTCTCAGATGTGTTTATCGACAATTATCTACCTTATGTCATCGAATTGGGCCGGTCATTTGTGCAACCCGATTATCAGTCAAGCAAGGCCGGAGCAAAGGCGCTTTTCGCACTTGATAATCTTTGGGACGGATTAGGAGCACTGATGATCGACTACCCTGATATCAAATATTATTTTGGAAAAGTGACGATGTACACCCAGTATAATCAAAGCGCCCGGGATCTCATCCTCCATTTTTTCGCAAAACATTTTCCGGATCCTAATGTATTGGTACGACCAAAAAATCCTATGCCTTTTTCCACTGATTCAGCCCGGTTAGCAGAACTCTTCTCTGGAAAGAATTATGACGAGGATTATAAAATTCTCTCGTCCGAAGTCCGGAAACTGGGAGAGAATATCCCGCCGCTCATTAATGCCTACATGAGTCTTACCCCCTCGATGCGAACTTTCGGGACCGTGATCAGCGATGAATTCGGAGATGTGGAAGAGACCGGTATATTACTGGATATAGATGATATGTACGATGCAAAAATTGATCGTCATGTATCAACCTACCTTGAAGAACTGGCTATAAAACAAGAAGATCCAAAAGTCAGGTTCCAGTAACCAGCAGACGGTGAACTGAAAATACAGCTAAAAATTTAAAGGCCGTACAAATTGATTTGTACGGCCTTTTAATTGTATAGTTTGATGCCCGGATTAATACGCGCGGCCTTTAATTCCTTCTATGAAATTAATAAAAGAGGTGTTCACAACCTTATTGCCGCCGGGAGTAGGGTAATCGCCGGTAAAATACCAGTCGCCCAGATCGTTGGGGCAGGCAATGTGAAGATTTTCGACTGTCTGGTACACAATTTCAACTTCAGCCCTGCAATCGTCCGGTTTAAGTAACATGGCAATTTTTGCAGAAATCTCTTCATCGGTAAATGGTTTGTAAATCTCCTTCACATAATTGACCATCTCTTCTTTGGGCAGATGTTGCTGCTCTTTACATTTCCGGTAAACTTCATCAATAATTTTTGAACGTTTACTCTCCCTGAGCAGAACGATGGCGGCTTCGAAGGCCACAAACTTTTTAAGAATGGCCATATCAATTCCGTAACAATCGGGATAGCGGATTTGAGGAGCCGAAGAGATAATGATGATCTTCTTTGGTTTTAAACGATCAAGTATTTTAAGGATGCTCTGTTTCAGCGTGGTGCCACGCACGATAGAATCATCAATAACCACCAGCGTATCGGTGAAATTTTCCACAATTCCGTAAGTCACATCGTAAACATGGCCTACCAGGTCATCACGGCTTGAGTCATCGGCAATAAAGGTTCGCATCTTAACGTCCTTAACCGCGATCTTCTCCATCCGGGGCTGGAGTGAAATAATTTCTTCAATGTCATCATCACATATAGTGTTGCCCAAGGCTCTGATCCGTTCTTTTTTCCATGTGATCAGTTGTGTTCTGATCCCTTCCATCATTCCATAAAAGGCGGTCTCCGCCGTATTTGGGATGTATGAAAAAACGGTATTTTTAAGATCATGATTGACTTTATCGAGAATTATCGGTGCAAGCAGGAATCCCAGTTTTTTACGTTCCAGATAAATATCCCGGTCCGATCCTCTCGAAAAATAAATACGTTCGAATGAGCAAGACTTACGCGTTTGCGGAATTCGTATCAACTCCTGTTTAATACCGCCATCAGCCTTAATAATCAAGGCATTGCCGGGAGCAATTTCGCTGACCTGGTTCCATCCCACATTCATTACTGTCTGAATAACAGGCCTTTCGGAAGCTACTACAACTATCTCATCATCGGCATAATAGAATGCAGGACGAATGCCCCAGGGATCACGAACGACAAAAGCATCCCCATGTCCCATGATTCCGCCAATTGTATATCCGCCATCCCAGTCACGGCTTGCACGTTCCAGAATTTTGCGCACATCAAGTTTTTCCTCAATGAGTCCCGTTATTTCTTTATTTTTAAATCCTTCGTTTTTGTATTGCCTGAAAAGCAGTTCATTTTCTTCATCGAGAAAATGACCGATTTTTTCAAGAATTGTAACGGTGTCTGTAATGCCCTTAGGGTGTTGTCCCAATCCGACCAGGAGATTAAACAGTTCGTCGACATTGGTCAGGTTGAAATTTCCGGCAAGTACCAGACTTCGCGACCGCCAGTTGTTTTGGCGCATTACTGGGTGGGTATATTCCACACTGTTCCGTCCGAAGGTTCCGTATCTGAGATGACCCAGGTAAACCTCACCGGCAAAGGGCAGATTCTCCTTCGCCCACACGGGATCGTGGTAACTGTTCGGGAAATTAACGGCTGCGTTGTTAAACTCTTTATAGATTTTCCCGAAAACATCCTTGATCGGATTTGGATCAACAGAGCGGTGGCGGTAAATATACTCCTGTCCCGGGGGAACGCTCAGCTTAACGCCTACAACTCCTGCCCCATCCTGTCCACGATTGTGCTGCTTTTCCATCAAAAGGTAAAGCTTGTTCACCCCGTATTGCCAGGTTCCGTATTTTAAACGGTAATATTCCAGTGGTTTAAGTAATCTGATCAGGGCAATTCCACACTCGTGTTTTATTTGTTCACTCATCCTTAAATTATCCTGAATTAATTGATTATCGCATTATTAACCAGTTCCGGAAAAGCAATATCGTCAGCCACGATAAAAGCATTTGGATATTGCAACGTAAGAGCTTTCTGCATTTTTAACGCCTCGCTTTTTGTTCTGAAATTTCCAACTCTCACAATAAAATCGGGTGATTTAAAAAGGAGGTATGTTTTTACGCCGGGATTAGTAGTAAGAAATTCTGTTTTTATCCGCACAGCCTGGGCATGTGCCTTTTCCCCCGATCCGAAGTAGAGTTGAAGTCTGAAACCTGCAATAACTCCACTCTTTTTGTTTTGAGCAGCAAGCTGCCTGAGCAGTTCGTTAATCCGGGATTCGCTCTGGATATTTAATCTTTCCCATAACATCAATGAATCAGCGGCATTAGGCTCACCGATCCGGGTCACTGATTCGCGGGTTGCAGCAACCCCTGTATAAAATGTCAACACAAAAAGCAGGACGATCGCTTGCTTCATTTTCCTGTATTTTTTTGATCTGCAAATATACGTAAATTCAAACGGCTTTAAAACAATGACATGACAGGTCGTGTTAATTGTTCATTAACTTTATATCGACCTGTATTATAATAACATACTATTACCTTCATAAAATGATCACCATTTAGCCCGGCTTTATTTATATTGCCCGTTTCTTCCTTTTTGCTGAAATGGTGATAACTTTGCGCGAAGATTACAGGAATAATAGTCAAATATCAATGACAGACAAAAAACTCTATATAGAAACCTACGGCTGCCAGATGAATGTAGCCGACAGTGAAGTTGTTGCCGCGGTGATGAGTGAGCGCGGGTATACAATAACCGATCAATATACCGAAGCGGATACTATCTTAATCAATACCTGCTCGATCAGGGATAATGCAGAACAACGTATCTGGGGAAGACTTGATTTGTTTAAAAGCATTAAAAGAAAGCGGCCAGGATTACTTATAGGACTGATTGGCTGCATGGCCGAACGGCTCGGCGAGGAGCTTCTTGTGAAAAAATCAGTCGACCTGATTGCCGGACCCGATGCTTACCGGGATCTTCCTTTCCTGATTGATAAAGCCAATGCGGGTGAAGAAGCCATTAACACCGAACTTACCATAGATGAGACTTATGATTCAATAATTCCAAAACGGATAGGGTCGGGAAAAATTTCAGGATATGTCTCCATTACCCGGGGGTGCAATAACTTCTGTACTTATTGCATAGTCCCCTATACACGTGGCCGTGAACGTAGCCGCGACCCTAAAGACCTGATCAATGAAGTGAATGATCTGCTGAAATCCGGGTATAAAGAGGTAACATTGCTGGGTCAGAACGTTAATTCGTACAAATGGCATCCCGAAGGTGAGCGGAAGCCGGTGAGATTTCATGACCTTCTGGCAATAATTGCAGCCATTTCACCTGAATTACGTGTGAGATTTACAACGTCACACCCCAAAGATTTGTCGGATAAATTACTGCGAACGATGGTCGAACACCCGAATATTTGCCGGCACATCCATTTGCCTGTTCAGTCGGGAAGCAGTACCATTCTGAAAAAGATGAACCGCAGGTACGATCGCGAATGGTACCTCGACCGGATCAGGGCTATCCGGGAAATCATGCCCGATTGCGGCATTACTACTGATGTTTTTTGTGGTTTTTGTACCGAAACCGAAGAAAACCATCTCGAAACACTTTCACTAATGGAGCAGGTGAAGTTTGATACCTCATTTATGTATAAATTTTCGATGAGGCCCGGAACCTATGCCCATGAATATTTTGAGGACGATGTTCCCGAAGAGATTAAGGCCCGCAGACTCGAAGAAATAATTGGTCTGCAGAACAGGCTTTCCATTGAAAGTAACCGGCGTGATATCGGAAAGACGTTTGAGGTACTTGCAGAAGGAATCTCAAAGAAGAAGAAAAGCGAGTTTTTCGGCAGGAGTTCGCAGAATAAACTCGTCGTATTTCCAAAAAAAGAGGTCCGCTTTGGTGACCTGGTAAAGGTGATTATCACAGATAGTACCCAGACAACACTGATCGGCGAGATTGTTGAAAACGAATAATTTTCCGTAATACTTATCCTAAGTCATTCAATTAAAACAGGTCACCCGATGTGGCAATAGCAAATCATCAGATTAAATAATAATGGCACCGAAAAAAACCATAGAGTTACTGGCTCCTGCAAAAAACCTGATTTGCGGTCGTGCTGCAATTGCACATGGGGCTGATGCCATTTACATCGGAGGTCCAAAATTCGGCGCCCGCGAAGATGCCGGAAACTCCTTGCAGGACATCGAAAAACTGGTCGGCGAAGCGCAGGTTTTTGGAGTGAAAGTTTATGTAGCTTTGAACACCATCCTTTATGACAGCGAATTGGATGAAGCGCGGGCACAAATAAAAATTTTATACGAAACTGGAATTGATGCACTTATTATCCAGGACATGGGCCTTCTCGAAATGGATCTGCCGCCAATCCCGCTGCATGCTAGTACGCAGATGCACAATTATCTGCCCGAACATCTGAAATTCCTGGAAGCAGTTCATTTTAAACGTGCCGTCCTGGCACGCGAACTGAATATTGACCAGATACGCGACATCCGGAAACAGACCTCCATCGAACTGGAGGCCTTTATTCATGGTTCGCTATGCGTTAGTTTCAGCGGCCGCTGTTACCTGAGTCATGCGATCGGCGGGCGAAGTGCCAACCGGGGAGCCTGCGCCCAACCCTGCCGCAAACGATATACTTTGTATGATGCTGAAAAAAAGGTTATTGCCGCCGGACAACATCTTCTGAGTCTGAAGGATCTCAATCAATCGGTCTCAATCAGTGAACTCGCTGAAGCTGGTATACAATCGTTTAAAATCGAGGGGCGGTTAAAGGATGTCGATTATGTAAAAAATATAACTGCTTACTATCGCGGAAAGATTGATGCTTTTCTCGAAGAACAGTCCGAATATTCGGCAGCTTCGGCAGGCAAAAGTTATATCAGTTTTGATGCTAACCCATCTAAATCCTTCAATCGCGGCGCTACAGATTATTTTCTTCATGGCCGGTCAAAAGAGATTACTGCATTCGAATCGCCCAAGTTTTTAGGTGAGCCTGTTGGTGAGGTAACTAAAGTAAGTGCCAACTATTTTGAACTGGAAACAACACTTGAAATTTCGAACAACGACGGGCTGGTATTTATCTCCGCCTCAGGCGAAAGCGTTGGCATTAAGGTAAATACCAACGAAAAAAGCCGGATTTTCCCCGATAAAATGAACGGAATTTACCCCGGGGCCAAAGTGTACCGAAACTATGATCACCTGTTTCACCAGCAGTTGAAAGCCGATCTGACGGTAAGAAAGATTAACGTGAAAATCGGACTAAGTGAGTCGGAAGATGGTTTTATACTTTCTGCGGTTGATGAATCGGGGCTGATTGTCTCTTCAACGCATAACCTGCTCAAAAATCCCGCCCGCGATCCTGAGAAATCTAAGGAAACAATCTGTCATCAATTGTCTAAATCGGGCGACACTCCCTACCTGGTCTCCTGCGTGGAAACCAATGGAACCGAAGAATTCTTTTTTCAGTCTTCGGTACTGAATTCCATGCGACGCGACCTGCTTGAACAACTAACTGAAGCCAGGATGCAAAAACCAGTAAATAAAAGTGGTTTTGAAATCAATAATTTCCCTTTTCCGGCAAAGGAAATTGGTTTTGAGGGTAATATCAGCAACCGGCTTGCACGGCAGTTTTATGAGCGTCATGGAGTCGAAAACCCTGAGATGGCTTTCGAAAAACAATCAACAATTCACGGCAAGACAGTGATGACAACAAAACACTGTCTAAAGTTCCAAATGGGATTCTGCACCCGGTATGGCGGTAAAAAACCATTAAATTTCAGTGAACCGTTTTCGCTCAATGACGAAGTAAATGAACTAAAACTAGATTTTGACTGTATTCAGTGCGTAATGAAGGTAATATATTGAATTTACGAATATCGGTTCTTCTATTGTTTTAGCCTTTACTCTGAGTATACCGGAATCGGTAATGATCACATTAGAATATGATAAAATTGATGCTGATAAAATTTGATAAGAATATGAAGGATATCATGAACGTAAAAACCATTTTAGTTTTTCTTTTTTGCCTGATGCTGAGTTGTTCCTACGGGCAAACGGCTTCTCCAAATCTCAGGATCGTCTCCTCTCCATCCCAAAGTTTATATACCCGGATCTACAAAACAGGAAAAACGGTGATTCCTAACGGCCGGATTATAACTCCAAATGGAAAATCAATTGAAACAGCGCCGCACCCATTCGGATTAACCTTAAACAATGATGGAACTATTGCAGTGACGGCCAATTCAGGCACCTCGCCACTTTCGATTTCGGTGATCAAAAATCTGAAATCAGCGCACCCCACAGTTATGCAGATTCCCCCGGGTCCGTCAACGGATAAAGGTGTGCTGGCTTCTGTCTTTATGGGTTTAGCCATTTCGCCCGACAATGAAATTGTATATGTGGCAGGAGGTCAGGAAAATAAAATATTCCTGTTTTCGATCACTTCGGGAGCAAAACTCGATTCTATAGACTGTTCTGTCGCTGAAAACGGCAGGAAAACACCGGACGGATACATCGGCGATCTGAAGCTCAGCAAGGATGGACGCTTTTTGTATGCTGTCGACCAGACTCTTTTCAGGATACTTGTAATTGACACTAAACAAAAAAAGATCATTGCAGGCGCTAAAACGGGAAGATACCCAATTGGTATTGTCCTTTCACCAGATGGGCAAAAAGTTTATGTTGCCAATGTCGGAATGTTCGAATATAGTAAAATCGGTAATATTGAGGCTGATAAGGATTATAAAAAAGCACTTGATTTCCCGCCCTTTGGCTTCGGTAGTGAGGAGATGAAAAAAGGAACACGGATAAATTCTCTCGATATTCCGGGGCTTGGTGACCCGAATGTTCCGGAATCCTTTTCGGTCTGGTCATTTTCGATAAAAGATCCATTCATGCCACAAATTCTCGCGAAGATAAAAACTGGTGTACCGGTAGGTGAAAACATCGAAGGAATTCCTGCCGTTGGAGGGGCCAGTCCAAATTCGCTGGCTGTAACCGACCGCTATGTTTTTGTCAGCAACGGGACAAACGATAATATTTCGGTGATTGATATTGTACAAGATACCATAGCTGCTGAGATTGCTTTAAAGCTGGATCCGGCAGTCAGGCAATTCCGGGGTGTTATTCCTTTTGGATTAGCTGTTTCGCCCGATCAGAAAAGACTTTATGTTGCAGAATCAGGGGTTAATGCCATCGGGGTTGTCGATATTCCCACATTAAAAGTTATCGGTCATATCCCGGCAGGATGGTTTCCCTCAAAACTGGAAGTCACCTCTGACGGGAAGACACTGGTAGTGAGCAATGCAAAGGGATATGGAAGCGGGCCAAACGGCGGTCAAAATTTCAGCGAAGGAAAATCGGGAAGCTATATTGGCAACCTTATGAAAGGTACCGTTTCGGTGATAACCATCCCGAATGACAAAAAATTACGGAGCCTTACCCAAAATGTGATCCGCAACAATTACAGGATTGAAGATTACAGCAAGGTAGTTAAGCGAAGATCAGGTAATCCGGTCCCCGTTTTTGGGGGTGAAAAGGAATCTCCAATCAAATACCTGGTTTTTATCTCAAAGGAAAACCGTACTTATGATGAAATATTCGGTCAAATTGAAAAAGGGAAAGGTGATCCTTCCATGGCCCGTTTTGGACACGGTGCCACATTTACCAATCGCAAGGCAACATCGAAGGTTGAAAATGCCACTGTGATGCCCAATCACCTGAAACTGGCCAAAGAGTTCGCGATTTCAGATAATTTTTATGTCGATGCGGATGTTTCTGCCGACGGGCACCGATGGCTGGTCAACACGTATCCGAACGAATGGGTTGAGGCGACAGTCCCCGCAAGTTATGGTGATAACCGCTCGTATAATCCGAAATCAAAAGCCCCCGGAAGCCTGGGTATGAATGGCTCAGCAGGAGCTATCTATCCTGAAGATTACAACGAGGCGGGCTCGATGTGGGAACATCTCGAACGGAACAAAATTGATTTCTTTAATTTTGGGTTCGGTGTGATGTTCGAACCCTCATTTTACGACGATTCCTATAAGTATACGGGAGTTAAGCATTACGTCAATTACCCTTTACCCCTTCCCATGTTCACACGCACATCGAAAATGTATCCGACTTACAATATGGCCATTCCGGATCAGTTTCGGATACATCAGTTCATCAAGGAGTTTGACGAAAAATGGATCAGGCCGAAAGTTAACATGCCTTCAATCATTACGGTGATTATACCGAATGATCATGGTGCCGGGGAACGACCCTTGGCAGGTTATCCCTTCCGCGAAAGCTATATGGCCGACAATGACCTGGCTGTGGGACGAATCGTGGAATATTTGTC
>JBBRGI010000009.1:0-26145 GCA_038240855.1 Bacteroidales bacterium
CATTGATGTCAATTTTGGAGATGTAAAAACTTGGGCTTTCTCTTTCGACCTGAACAATCCAACCACCCGACATGAAGAACTTGGCGCTGTAATTACAGCAAAAAAAGAAACCAACGGTGGAAATTACTCATCACAGAATGCACGTTACGACTGGCAAACATTCAACCATTTTTCTAACATGAGCGAAGCGGATTATGGGGTAACCGTTTCGAACCTCGATTGCAGTTTCTTTAAATTGGGTAGAAGTTCGGTTTACACCTTAGACGAAGATGCATCACAATTAAGCGCACTTGCTGGTGGACAGGTTGATAAAAAATGGGAAGATGGCGGTTATCTGGGCTTTCCGAACCAGAATGGCGAAACCAGCTTTCATTACAACTTTGCGCTATCCACTCACCAGACTGGTTTTGATGCCGTTGGTTCAATGAAGTTTTCGCTGGAACACCAGAACCCATTGCTAACTGGTGAAGTTTCGGGAGGCAAATCGGCTTCAAAACGAAACGAGTATTCGTTGCTAACAGTTTCTGACCCTAATGTGCTGCTTTGGAGTGTAAAACCTTCGGAAGAAGGCATAGAAAATGGTTTAATAACGCGTTTCTGGAACATAGGTTCATCAAAATCAAATCCTGAAATAAAACTAAGTTATAACATTGGCAGTGCCTGGAAAACAACACACATCGAAACCAATGAGAAACAATTAAATCCCACAAACGGAACGCTTTCGATAAGTTTAAACCCATATCAGATCAATACGTTCAGGCTTTTGCCGGAAACAAAATAGGATGAATGGCAAAAAAGTAAATCTGATTGAATTCCCCGATTTTAAACGGTCGGTAGAGGTTCGGATCAACAAAAAATAATGAATATGAAGGAAACATTAGATAGAGGTCAAAATGAAATTGGACGCCGCACATTTCTGAAACTGGCTGGTGCAGGATCGGCAGTTGCATTTTTACCTGCTTCGTTAGTTTGGGCAGGACAGGTTACTGGAACGTTCTCAGAAAAAGCTATTCCGACGGTTACAAGCGAAATATTACCCAGCCAGATGGGAACTACTAGCGTTCACGAACATATTCCGCTAAATTTTGAGCCAGGGCATCGGGCCAAAAGCATGGCTTTTGCCATTAGCGAACTGAAGAAAGCGAAAGAAAATGGTTTGCAAACAATCATCGAGGTAAGTCCAACCCGCGATGCGGCCGGTATTCGCGAGGTTTCACTTGCTACGGGCGTAAATGTGGTATGCTGTACTGGCTATTATGTACTTACCAAAGAACAGCAATCACTCACTGTTGAAGAATGCGAAAATCACATGATCAGTGAAATTGAAGAAGGAATTCAGGGTACAAGTATCCGTCCGGGGGTAATCAAAGTTGCAGCCAAAGGATTGCCCATTACTCCGGCAGAAAAAAATGTACTGATCGCAGCAGCTCATGTGCAAAAGCGATACAAGCTGCCCATTTGCACCCATGCCGTGAGCGGTTGTGCCGAACAACAGCAGATTCTGGATGAGGCTGGCGCCGATCTTAACCATGTTTATTTCTCGCATGTGGAAGCAACGTTTGGCTGGAGCGGCCGAAAAGTGGAGCAGGAAATCGATTATCTTGAAAGTGTAGTCAAAAAAGGAAGTATGCTAAGTTTTAATAACTTCGGAAACTGGAACCATACCAAACCCGAAGACCTTGCGTTAATCATTCGAGAGTTGACAAAGCGTGGTTACGACGACCGCATGGTGGCCACGATGGACCTGACATGGTCGTTCGAAAACGACGATCTGAAAATACTTTGGGGCGACACAAATGATGACGGTAACGACCGTACTTATTCCTATTTGCTTCGAAAAGCTGTTCCCTGGATGAAAGAGACTGGGGTGCAGGAAAAGTCAGTCGGAAAAATTTATTTTGGATAATCCCCGGCGGATTTTTTCATGGTAAATGTATAATCTGTAAAATGGTACATCGAAAGTCCTTTAATTAAAAAAACATGATTACTCAAATGAATAAAATAATTACGCTTTTGACGGTGATCACTTTGCAGTCTTTTAATGTTTTGAACGCACAACCCATTAAACGAATTTATCTGGCGCCCGATGACCACACCGATTATATGTGGACTTCTACAGAAGATGGTTATCGCAAAGCATTTCTGGAAACACTCGATTACTATATCAAACTCAACGATTCAACAGCCAACGAACCTTATGAGTATCAAAGCAAGTGGAATTGCGATGGTTCGATCTGGGTTTACGAATACGAAAAAAACCGTAGCAAGGAGCAGTTTGACCAATTGATCCGGCAGATCAAGGCGGAGAAAATTACAGTGCCATTAAATACTGTTGCCAATCTGATGGGCATTGCACCATTGGAAGCGACCCTGCGTGACATGTATTACGCCGGATCATTGGAACGCCGATATGGTCTGAATCTGGAGTTGGCAATCAACATGGAAGACCAGGTTTTGCCCTTGGGGCTGTCGTCGCTTTGGGCAGGGGCAGGCGCCAAATATTCGTGGCGAGGCGTGTGCGCATGTGCCAGCAAAGTTGCAGGGTTAGACAATCGTCCACATGAGGTTTATTGGTACAAAGGTCTTGACGATCAAAAAATACTGATGAAGTGGTATTCGGTCAATCCATCAATGATAACAAACCGTAAGGAATACCGATATAATCTCGGGGACTATCTTGAAGCCAGTAACCAGCCCAACGCGATTATTGATCTGAAAGACCTGATGAAGGATACCAAGCACTATCCTTACCAGATTGCAGGTGCTTTTGGTAAAGGTGGCGACGATCTTCAAACCCTCACCAATCGCTTCCCGAAAATTGCACGGCAATACTCCGACCCGGAATATCAGGTGATTGTTTCGAACGAAATTGATTTTTTCCGAGACATGGAGAAAAACTACGGCGATAAATTGCCGGAGGAAACTATTTCGTGGGGAAGCACCGAGTGGGGAAATAGCGTAGCTTCTTTGGCTGAAGTTTCTGCATCAGTAAAACGCTCCATTGAAAGATTGCGCACTGCTGAAGCCATTTATACTTTGGTGGCATTAATAGATAAAACCTTTGCGACCGATTTGGCCGAGATGAAGCAAAAAGCATGGATGGCCTGCGGATTGTATTTCGAGCACGACTGGACTTCCGATGGCCCCATTACCCGGAAACAACGCGCTGACTGGCAACGCAAAATAGCCGCACAGTTAAATGGTTATGTGGATACACTGTATAATCGGTCACTTTCTCGATTTGGAGAAATGGTCACTAAATCTGCCCAAAGTCAAGAGTCATTTTTTGTATTTAATCCGCTTAGCTGGTCAAGAACTGATTACAGCGACTTTGAATACAACGGTTCGCGCGATATTGCAGTAACCGACCAGATCTCCGGCATGGACGTTCCTTTTCAGTTCATTGAAAAAAAAGGAAAAAGCTTTTTGCGGATTTTGGCTAGTGATATTCCTTCTCTGGGCTACAAATCATTCAGCATAGCGAAAGGAAAAAATCCTATTCATTCTGAACTTGCCGCAAAAGTAACCGATGGGGTGATTGAAAATGACTATTACAAGATAACCGCTACTGCACAGGGAACAATTATCAGCCTGATCGACAAAAAGAACAACAACCGCGAATGTGTAAGTCCAGTAAATAAACTGTATGCTAACGACCTAGGCTCCGGAAACAACAAAGCCCCTTTAAACGACCAGCCTCTACGGGTTGAAAATGCTGGTCCGGTTTCAGTAACATTAGTGGCAGAATCGTATAAGCCGGTAAAACACATATCAAAAATCACGCTGTTCAAACACAGTGATCGCATTGAGCTTGAAAATTACCTGATTCAGAATGTGGGCGAAAAGCCGGTGACCTATTCGTTTTCGTTTAACCTTGAAAATCCTGAAATATGGCACGAAGAAGCCGGGGCTATCCTGAAAGCCAAACCGGTATCGGAAGGTGGCCATTATGCCGAAAAGATTTGCCGGTTGGATTGGCTGGCTCTGAACCATTTTGCCGATATATCGGGCAACGGCCAAGGAATGATTTTGTCGAACCGCGATGCTTATTTTATGAAACCGGGAGCCAGTACTGTTGAAAAACTCGATTACACCACTCCGCAAATCAACGTGTTGGCAACCGGACAAATAGATAAGTGGCTTGGAATTGAGAATCAGGATGGCGATTCTTATTTCGAGCATTTCTTTGCCTTGAAACCATACGCCGACGAGCACAATGCAGTTACAAGTATGCGCTTTTCGCTGGAGCACCAAAACCCGCTGGTTGCCGGGGCAATTACCGGAAAATCGAAAGAGTATGGAATCCAATATTCTCTGTTCACAGTTTCCGATCCGAATGTGTTAATCTGGTCGGTAAAGCCTGCTGAAGAAGGAATCGACAAGGGAGTAATTGTCAGGGTTTGGAACATGGACAACAAAGACGCTGATTGCAACATCGCTTCAGTATTAAAGATCGAAAGCGCCAAACAAACAACCCACATTGAAACCGATATCGAAGCCATTATTTCGGTTTCAGGAATATTTAAAACAAACATCGGACATAACCGAATTGAGACCTTCAGGCTATTTCTGAAATAAAAACTGAACCCAACAAAAAAAACCATTTAACCATTTTAACCCTTTAAACATGAACCTAAATCACACCTTTCATTTACTTAAAAATCGAATTCAGGCAAAGCTTCCGCAAACAATACTGTTTGGCGGATTAGCTTTTTGTACCGTATTAAATGCCAGTGCCGGGCAAATTATCCGAACCGATTTCAACCGGGAACGTATTTATTTCAAAGATTATATTGCTAACGAAAAATGGGTGGATGTATCGGCAACATCAAGTAATGCCGATATCAAAGCTGATGTAAGTTGGGGTAAGTTTGGTACTATCGATGTAGCGGGTACAGCGCTTCCTTCCGAGGCTTTGGCATTATCGATAGAAAGTTCGGAAAAGGCTAAAGACTGGTCGGCAGCTATTACATCCGGATTATTGCCTGCAAAAAACACTGAAACAAATTTGGGTAAGCTTACCTTTAGTTTCGACAACTGGGTATCCTCTGTTCGCCCGGTGCTGGTGCGTATAGAATCGTTCGATTCCGGTAAAAAACGCACTGGTGGGCTCGAAAAATTGGTTTATCCTGCCACGGTCAATTATTTTCTTCGTTCCGCTTTCGAGTTATCCGACATGAAGGCATTTGGTGACGGCAAATTTAATCCGCTTGATCCGTTCGTCAACTTCAGTTTCTCAATTGAGGGAGCAGGTGAAGGCAAAAGCGAATTACGTATTGACAACGTGATGTACGCTACTCCGGCTTTCTATGTAAGTCCAACAGGCAAAGACAGTAACGATGGCCGCACCGAAAAAACGGCTTTTGCAGATCCGCAAATTGCACTTGAAAAAGCTAACCCAGGTGATATAATTTTGTTGATGAACGGCAAATATGCAGGAACAAAAGGTTCAGTTTCGGTGGCGAGCTTCAAACATTCCGGTTTTCCATCTGCATGGATAACATTGAAAAACTATCCTGGACATACTCCAACTATTTTAGCGCATGGCAAAACAGGTGTGAACATTGCATTGGGAAACGATTCTACCGCAAAAGAATCTCCGCTTTTGTGTTATCTTGAAGTTCGCGGATTGCATATCCGTGGAAATGCCAATGAAGCAGATAAACTTTATCCCTCAGAATTAGGTACGTCAACTAGTAATACCGATGTAAATGGAATTAACGTATTTGGCGACAATGGGCCTACCAGAATGTATCACCATATTCGATTGGCCGATAACGTAGTAGAGTATTGCGGAGGTTTCGGAATTTTTACACGTACTGTTGATTATTTGACAGTAGAGAATACGATTATGCGTTACAATTGTTGGACTACTTCGGATATGGTTTCGGCTGGATTGGGAGTAATGATGTATGCCGATTTTGATAAAGCGGATAACGTTACCAAAATTTTAGTTCGTAACAATCAAGCTTATGGAAATATTTGTAAAGCCCGACCAAGTAAGTTCAATGGTGATGGCTTTCTGTTCGATGCCAATTGTGAAGATTATATTTTCCCCGATTTCTATATAGGTCGCACACTCATTCAAAATAACCTGGTGTATGGCAATGGTGGTGGAGGTATCCAAAACTGGGGTAGCCACCGGCTCGACATTATCAACAATACCATCTACCACAACGGAATTGACATTAAATGGGGAAATATTGGCTTGGATTTCTGTAAGGATGTTAACCTGATCAATAACATTGTGGTTGCACTGCCCGATTGCCCGCTCGATCGTTGGATGGTGGGCCGTGTGGATAAAGACACTTCCAATATTGTTCGCATCAACAACCTGTATTTTGGCGGCGCTGAACCACATGTTACTGGAATAGGCGATATTGTAGCCGACCCGATGTTTGTTAATCCTTCGCTTGATTCGAAAGTTGCAGATTTCAGGTTGAAACCAACCAGCCCTGCATATAATTCAGGTATTGGAGCTTGTACGGGAGTACCAATTGGTGACATCGACGGGAATCTAATCAGCGGAAAAGAAATTGCCCGCGGAGCTTTTGGAAAAAAATAATACCATGCCATGTTTTATCACACAAATGACATCAACAAAAATTTACGAATCTATGATTTTGAAAAACTTTACGCTTTTAATTGTTCTGGTTTCACAGTCGATGTTTTTATTTGCTCAAACACCCGATAAGCAAAAGATTGAACAGGAACTGCTGGCAAAGGCCCGGCAAAACATCGAAAAATACAGGAAGGGCGATGCTTCGGTGGTTTTCTTAGATTCGCAGGGAAAACCTGTCGAAAATATTCAGGTCGAAATCAACCAAACCACCCAGGATTTTCTGTTTGGCAACCTTAGCGAAGAAATTTTCAGGCTTTCTGCGGAAGATGCAGTCAAATTTCAGGAGAAATTTACTGGGCTGTTCAATTACACCGAGTTAACTGTAAAGTGGTGGAACTATGAAGGGCAACAAGGAAAACCCGAGTGGCAAAAGTTGCAGCTGAAGCTGGATTGGTGCAAACAGAACGGCGTAACCCCAAAGGGACATACTTTAGGATGGACACACGTGGCAGGTACGCCACCCTGGTTAATGCGACTACCCATCGAAATGGCAAATGATCTTTACAAAGCACGTATCCAAAATTTGGTAGGAGGGTTTAAAGATCAAATAAAAATGTGGGACGTTGTAAATGAACCAATCAACACAATTACCTGGGAAATGGCTTTGAAAGACTCCATTGCCGATAACAAAATTGACGAGGGATCAAGGTATAATGTTGAAGGAATCACTCTCGAACAATTTGCCCCCTGGGTGGAGAAATCATACAACTGGGCACATCAGGCTGATCCTTCCGGCGACTTTCACATCAACGAATTTTACATTCTTTCAAAACCCGAAACACGTGACAAATATTACCAGTTTATTAAGCTGTTGCAAACACGTGGCATGCCCTTGAATGGCATTGGCATACAGGCGCACGAACCCCGCGAAATGTGGTTTTCTCCGCTTGATATCGTGGCAGCTTACCAGAAATTTGATGAGTTGGGATTGCCGCTGCACATTACCGAATTTATTCCGCAATCATCTGGAAAAAGCATAACCGGCGGCTGGCGCGAAGGCGTTTGGACCGAAGATGCCCAGGCCGAATTTTCCGAGCAGTTTTATATCCTTTCTTTTGGACATCCCAACATGAAATCGATTCACTGGTGGGGTTTGAGCGACAGAGATATCTGGCTCAAAAACGGCGGACTTTTAGATCGTGATTTCAATCCAAAACCGGTTTATACCCGTTTGCACAAGCTCATCAAAGAAGATTGGATGACCAAAAACCTGAAACGGTCTTCGGATAAAAACGGGCAGGTCAATTTCAGGGGATTCTACGGAAAATACCAGATTAAAATTACCAAACCTGATGGCAATGCAATGGTTTTTGACGCTCATCTGGAGGAGAATGCAAACAACCGCTGGGAATTTAAATTGTAGATTTGGTAAACTTTGGTCAAACGTCCACGAGTTGAAAATTCAGGTGGATGCACAAAACGTCACCCACCAAATAAATGGTCGCTTCGCGTCACGCCCGAACACCTCACTACTTTTGGCACTGAATTCCTAAAAAAAAGTAAAAAACGTATGGGACGATACCCTAATCCTGAACGGACAAATCGGCGCATACATCACCTTTGCCCGACGCTCCGGGAATGAATGGTTTATTATTTGCAATCCTATTAATGCCCCGTCCAAATGTGTCGGGGTATTTTTTTACCCGATTTGGAACAACAACCTATTGTGTTCTATTTCTTTATTAAAGGTACCCATCGGATGGGACTGACAAATTTCAATTCTTTACTCCTGTTCGCAAGATATCTTTTTTATACTGAAGTGGAGTTTTATGTACAATTCTTATGAACTGCCGGTTAAAGTTCGATAAATTATGAAAGCCACTCATATAACAGGTTTCTGAAATATTATATTGCTCGCCATTAATTAATTTGCAGGCATATCCTATTCTGACTTCATTCAGAAAATTGACAAATGTTTTTCGCGTTCGTTGTTTAAAGAAATTGCAAAATACATTGGGAGACATGTGCGCTATTTCGGCAACCTGTGTCAATGTTAAATCGGAAGTGAAGTTTTTCATAATAAAATCGCACACTTCTGTAATTTGCTCTGAACCTGAAGTTTTAAAGTTCTGGATAAATCCCGGACTTGCCAGTTTTTCCTTTTCATCGGTATCTGAAAGAAGGTGCAGGATGCTCAATAATTCAATGATTTTTGCCGGACCTGACATAGCCAGCATCTGATCCATTTTTTGCGCAACCAATTGCCTTGCATTTCCATAAATTGAAAAGCCCATAACGGATTCTTCCAGAAATTTAGCTATAGTATCCATTTCAGGAATATTAAAGAATCCAATACCAAGGAAATCGAGGTTGAAATGTATAACGATCGCCTCAGCTGTCAGGTTGGAATTTGCTTCGTAATAGCTCTTGCTGTTGCGGTAAACATGCGGAAGATTGGGCCCCAGGAAGGCAAGGTCGCCATCGGTAAAACTGCTCATGTGGTCGCCAATAATTTTATCACCCGAACTTTTAAGCACAAGTACCAGTTCATACTCCGGGTGATGATGCCAGGGAGTTGGATAGTGTGAATAAACATCCTTTTGCAGAACAAAGGAGGATTTGGCATCCTTGTTTAAACGTTCAATGATTAGTTTCATCTGTGTATAGTTTGTTTTTTAATTGTCAGATAGAACTCGCCAAAAATCATTCTCCTTTGTGCGAAGTAATTTTTATGGCTTGTTTCATGGTAATACAATTTTCTTGGAAATTACGCCAAAATATTTGAAAAACTCAATGAAATAGTATCAGTTTTTGATGTTTTAATCTCCGAATTTTGATCAGACTAAATGGCGCTAAAAATTTAAAATTCAAAATTGAGAAATAAAATCAATATACACAGCGATGACATCAAAAGAACGATTTGATTTAACTGTAAACCACCAGCAACCCGACAAGCTGGTCGTTGATTTCGGATCAACTTCCGTCACAGGAATTCATGTAAGTACAATCGAAAACCTCCGGAAATATTATGGTTTTGAAAATAGACCAATTCGAGTGACCGACCCTTACCAAATGCTGGGAGAAGTTGACGATGAATTGATTGAAATAATGGGTGTTGATGCGATTGCAGCCCGTGGCAGAAAAAACGGATTTGGATTCTATAATCACGAACCTTATATGGAGTATCTGACTCCATGGGGGCAAACGGTATTGGTTCCTGAAGGTTTTCGCACCTCGACTGACGAAAAGGGAGATGTGTTGTTATATCCTGAAGGCGATCTTTCAGCAACACCCTCGGGACGAATGCCACGAAGCAGTTTCTTCTTCGATGCAATTATCAGGCAGAAACCAATTGTTGAGGAAAATCTCGATCCCAAAGACAATCTCGAAGAATATGGATTGGTTTCGGACAGTGATCTTGAATATTGGAAAGTGACAACCCAAAAGGCACGGGCTACCGGAAAAGCTGTTGTTGCAGGATTGGGCGGAACTGCACTGGGCGACATCGCGCATATTCCCGGCATAAAACTGAAAAATCCGAAAGGTATCCGTGATATCACTGAGTGGTACATGAGTATTCTTATGCGTCCCGATTATATCAGGGCCATCTTTGATCGTCAATCGGAAATAGCCCTCGAAAATTTCAGCCGATTGCACAAGGTAATCGGCGACAATGTGGATGCCGTTTACATCTGCGGAACCGATTTTGGCACGCAGGATTCGACTTTTTGCGCCCCCCAGCAATTCGACGATTTGTGGTTACCCTATTATCAACGGATCAATAATTGGGTTCATGCAAACACTAACTGGAAAACTTTTAAACATTCCTGCGGCGCAGTGGAGCCATTTATGTCGCGGTTTATTGCTGCCGGATTCGACATCATCAATCCAGTACAGATCAATGCGAGCGGAATGGATCCGGTTCACCTGAAAAAGACGTACGGGAAAGACCTTGTTTTCTGGGGAGGAGGAATCGATACGCAGAAAACATTGCCATACGCAACTCCTGTAAAAGTGCGCGAAGAAGTGCTTCGTTTGTGTGAGATTTTTGCCAAAGACGGCGGTTTTGTATTCAATACCGTTCACAACATTCAGGCAAATGTTCCGGTTGAAAACATAGTGGCAATGGTTGATGCGATTAAAGAATTTAATGGAAGGAATTAAAATCCGATAACGATATGTCTGAAAAATGTTTGACCAACAAAAACCTCGTCATCATTGGTGGTACTACCGGACTGGGTTTATCTGCTGCCAAAGCTTTTGTAGAAAGTGGCGCAAATGTAATTGTGGTAGGCCGGAATGAAGAAAGTGCAAATGAGGCAAAAAATCTACTTGGCAGCAATGCCGATACGATTGTAGGTGATGCGGTTCATCCTTCAACTGCTATTAAGGCGATTGAGCTTTGTATCAGTAAATTTGGAAGCTTCGACGGATTGTACCACGTGGCCGGAGGTAGCGGAAGAAAAATGGGCGATGGCCCTCTGCACGAGCTTACCCTTGAAGGCTGGAACAAAACCCTGGAATTAAATCTTACGTCACTGATGCTCTCCAATCAGGCAGCCATCAAACAATTCCTGAAACAGGGAAGTGGCGGAACTATTTTAAACATGAGTTCTGTGCTGGGTTATTCGCCTTCACCGAAATTCTTTTCCACGCATGCTTATGCGGCAGCTAAATCGGCAATAAATGGGTTCTCCAAATCTGTTGCGGCATATTATGCCAAAAACAATATCCGGGTAAATGTAATTGCCCCGGCATTGGTCGAAACGCCAATGGCACAGCGCGCCGCAGAAGATGAAACAATTCTGGCATTCATCAAAACCAAACAGCCTTTGGACGGAGGCAGGATTGGCGATCCGTCTGATTTGGACGGACTGGCTGTTTACTTTATGAGCAATCAGTCAAGATTTACAACCGGACAGATTGTGGCAGTCGATGGAGGCTGGACTATTAGCGAAGGACAATTATAAAATCAACTAAAAAAACTAAATATGTCAGAAATTGCAATAGGAATCGATCTGGGTGGTACACGGATTAAAGCAGTGGCGATTGATGAAAAAGGAAATATTCTGCACCAGCACTATCAACCTACGAATGATGGGGATGATACTATCTGGAAAAATGCCATTTTGTTAGCTGTTAATGAATTACAAAGCAAGCTACCTGGGAGCACTGTTGTAATTGGTATTTCTGCTCCGGGTTTGCCCAACGTCCATAACTCGGCTATCGCTTATATGCCCGGTCGTCTGCAGGGCCTGGAAAATTTTAACTGGACAGAATTTTTAAAAACCCGGACTTTTGTGCTGAACGATGCTATTTCGGCAATGATGGCCGAAGCAAGGTTTGGAGTTGCAAACGGCAAAAAAAATGTAGTTATGCTCACCTTGGGTACAGGAGTTGGCGGTGCAATCCTGATTGAAGGCAAACCTTATCAGGGAGCATTCAACAAGGCAGGACACCTCGGACACATGGTTATCGACAGTGATGGCGAAGCTGATTGTATTGGTATGCCGGGTAGTTTGGAAGACGCCATCGGAAATTGTACAATTCTGAAAAGAACGTCTGGAAAATTTAGCTCTACCCACGATTTACTTGAAGCAGTCAGAAATGGCGACAGTTTTGCCGCTGATGTATGGTTGAAATCTGTAAAAAGGCTGGCCATTGGTCTGGCAGCTTTAACCAATATACTTTCTCCTGAAATGATTGTCCTTGGCGGTGGTATTACTGAAGCCGGTAACGATTTATTTGAACCGTTGGAGAAGTACATGAGCAATTATGAATGGCGCGCGGGTGGTAATAAAACTGAAATTGTGAAAGCCCGGTATGGCGATTTGGCTGGCGCTGTTGGTGCCGCATGTTTTGCAAGGGAAGTTAGCCTCCCCTAAATCCCCTCCACAAGAGAGGACTTAAAAAGTTGCACATCAAATTTTTATTTACAAAAACAAAAAGAAAAGATGAATATCACAGAAGCATATTTACAGAAATGTACCGGAATAATTGACACCGTAAATGCTCAACAAAAGCAAATCAGGCAAGCTGCAAAACTATTCGCTGATACGATACTCGCCGGAAGGATGGTACATGTATTTGGCAGCGGGCACAGCCGGATTCTGGTAGAGGAAATGTGGCCGCGTTACGGTTCTTTCCCTGGGTTTAACCCAATTGTAGAACTTTCGCTTACCTTTCACAACCTGGTTGTTGGTGCCAACGGGCAACGTCAGGCCATGTTCCTCGAAAATGTGAGCGGACTGGCAGACCGGATTTTGCGCAATTTCGATTTGAGTGAAATTGACACTGCACTTATCATCTCTTCGAGTGGTTGCAATATTGTACCCATCGAAATAGCCGAACTATTTCAGCAGAAGAAGGTTAAAGTAGTATCGATTATCACCAAAGAACATTCTGAAAAATCGACCAGCAAGCGCAGTGATGGGAAAAAGTTGGGTGATTTCTCTGATTTGGTTTTGGACACAGGCGCCCCGGTTGGCGATGCGATGGTATATGTGCCGGGATTGGATACGCCCGTTGCACCGGGTTCAACTGTAGGCGGTACTTTGCTGATTAATTGCATTAAAGCTGAATTAGCCGGATTGTTAACCGCCGCAGGTCAGCCGCCAAAAGTATTGAGCAGTGCTGTTGTGGTTGGCGAAGAAATGGCTGTTTCCTTATTTGAAAGCGCATACGACGAACATGCGCACCGCCTTGCGAAACTTTACGAAAATGTGGGAAATCTACGATAATATTTATGACAGCCATTTTCAATCATAGAAATATTCCGTTGCTGGCCGAAACCGATGTGCTGGTTATTGGCGCAGGTTCAGCAGGCTGTATGGCAGCATTGGCTGCCGCCAGTCAATCATCCTATTCGGTGATGCTCGTTGAGCGGTATGGCTTTCCGGGGGGGACTTCCACTCAAATGCTGGATACTTTTTACGGGTTTTTCACCCCCGGAATCCGTCCGAAAAAAATTGTTGGTGGCTTGCCCGATCTGGTGGTGAACGAACTGGACAAAACGAATGATATTTTCCTGCGACCTAACACTTATGGCGCCGGAACAGGCGTCAATTATAATCCTGAACGTTTGAAACTGGTGTGGGACAAGCTGATTATCGAAGCCGGAATCAATTATCTGCTGCATACCACTTTGGTGGATGTGATCAGGGAAGAAAGTGAACGTATCACTTGTATATTCTGGAACAAATCAGGTTTTTATAAAGTCAAAGCCCGGAGAGCGATTGATGCAAGCGGGGATGCAGATTTTTGTGCTCTTTCAGGTCTTCCCTTTGAACTGGCAGGAAAAAATGAACCAGCACAAAGCATGACCACCACTTTCAGGATGTGCAACGTCGATCAGCAAAAATTTGAAATTGCGGGTGGCAATAAAATGATGAAAGAGCGAATGACCAATGCTTTTGAAAACAGAACGCATTTGTTGCCACGAAAAGAAGGTTCGGCCCACGAAATGTGCCAACCAGGCTGCATTTCAACGGTGGCGGTAAAAGTTTCGGACCTGAATGCCTTAAAAATTGATGAACTCACAAATGCGGAAATAGATGGAAGAAAACAGGCTTTTGAGTACGAACGGTTTTTCAGGGACAAAATCCCGGGATATGAAGACTCGAAGATTATTGGTCTCTCTCATCAGATAGGAGTCCGCGAAACCCGCAGGGTTTATGGAGAACACCGGCTGACCAAAGAAGAATGTTTGTCAGGAGATATTCCTGATTCATCAGTTCTGCTATGTGGCGCGCCAATAGAAGATCACCGGGAAGGCAAAGACGGTCAGGATGAAACTTATTGGGAATATATTCCGGGAGCTGGTATTTACGGGGTGCCTTACGGGACTTTGGTTCCGGCTGAATGTAGCATAGCCTGGGTGGTTGGCCGTTGTTTCTCGGCTACACACGATGCGCACGCTTCGTGCCGTTCGATGGCTCAAACCATGAGTATGGGCCAGGCCGCAGGATTGGCAGTAATTCAGTCGCTAAAAACGGATCGCGATGCCAAAGATATTGATGTGGCGATGTTACGAAATGAACTGGTTGCGCTTGGCCAGATACTCGAAGTGCCGGATTATATAGCTGATACAAGCCGGAATGGATGGAAAAATAATTTAATCAGAAATCAAAAATAGCTATGAATATGCCGATTGTAAGGACCGTATTGGGGGATATTCAACCTGAAGAAATGGGTTTAACCTATTCCCATGAACACATCGTTATTGAAGAAAGCTTTCCCACATTGGCCAATCCTGCATTTATCCTGAACGATACGGAGAGGATTAGTGCAGAACTGAAAGACTTGTATCAGTTGGGTGGCCGGACCATGGTGGATACGATGCCCGCTGCCTGTGGAAGGAATATTCTCAAATTGGCTGAAGTTTCCCGAAATTCAAGAGTGAATATCATTGCCCCGACAGGCATACACCTTGAAATCTATTATCCGCCCAATCACTGGCGATATCATTTAACCGTTGACGAACTGACTGAATTGTTTGTCAAAGATATTACAGAAGGGGTTGATGAATATGATTATAATAGTCCGGTAGTAAAACGAACTTCACATAAAGCCGGAATGATCAAACTGGCTACGGGTGATGAAAAAATAACAGACCATCAGCACAAAATATTTGAAGCTGTCGTGAATGCCCATCTCGAAACCGGAGCGCCAATCCTGACCCATACCAATGGTGGTAGTCTGGCGATGGAGCAGGTTGAATTGTTTCTGAAACTGGGAGCCGATCTGAATCATGTGGTAATCTCACATGTTGACAAACAAAAGGATTTGGAATTTCATCGCAACCTGATGCAAACAGGCGTCAATGTTGAGTATGACAGCCATTTCCGGCTTATGGATAAAGGAGATGACTGGACTTATCGTTTGCTGGAAAATATATTACCTGATTATCCTGATCAAATTGTCATCGGGATGGATATGGCCAAAAACACCTACTGGAAATCATACGGGGGAAAACCCGGCCTGACTTATTTACTCACAGAATTCAGACAGGAGCTTGAAACAAGAGGGTTGGACGATTATTTCGAGAAATTGTTTTTCACCAATCCGCAGAATTTATACACATTTAAGGATACTTTTTAAACCAATAATGCAAACTAAAAAAATCAATGAAATGAAAAAGAAGGATCTAAATCAGAGTTCTATTTCGCGCCGAAAATTTATTGGCATGACTGCCGCCAGCGGTGCAGCGTTGACTATTCTGCCGAGCTATGTCGTAGGCGGATTTGGACAAATCGCGCCCAGCGATCAATTGAATATCGCCGGAGTGGGCGTTGGTGGCATTGGCCGCCGCGACCTGGGTAAAATCACAGGGCAAAATATCGTTGCACTCTGCGATGTCGACTGGGATTATGCAGCCAAAACATTCAAGGATTATCCGAATGCCAAAGTTTACAAGGATTACCGGATCATGCTCGAAAAGCAAAAGGACATCGATGCAATATTGGTTGCAACACCTGACCACTCTCATGCAATGATTGGCATGGCAGCAATGCGCGCCGGAAAACATGTGCTTATTCAAAAACCATTGGCACATTCGGTTTACGAAACCCGCATTTTGACCGAAACTGCCAGAAAGTATAAAGTTGCCACCCAGATGGGAAATCAGGGAAACTCAAGCGAATCGGTACGTAAAATTTGTGAATGGATTTGGGACGGTGCAATTGGCGAAATTAAAGAGGTTCATGCCTGGACAAACCGTCCGATCTGGCCGCAGGGATTGGAACGTCCGAAAGAAATAATGCAAGTTCCCGCCACCCTCGATTGGGATTTGTGGATCGGGCCTGCAGCTATGCGTCCTTACCATTCGGCTTATACCCCATGGAACTGGCGCGCATGGTGGGATTTTGGAACCGGCGCTCTGGGCGATATGGGCTGCCATATTCTTGATCCTGTATTTCAGGCATTAAAGCTGAAGTATCCAACCAGTGTTCAGGGTAGTTCTTCGCAGGTAAATACTGAAAGTGCTCCGGTTGCTTCACGCATTAAATATGAATTTCCGTCACGGCCAAACTTGCCCAAATTGAATATGCCTGCTGTAACAGTTTATTGGTATGATGGAGGAATTATGCCTGATCGTCCTGAAGATTTGGAAGATGGCTTGGAAATGGGCGATGGAAATGGCGGGGCATTGTTTATCGGAACAAAAGGCAAAATCTCATGTGGACTTTTCGGCGATAACAATCTCCTGTTCCCCAAAGAAGTCAGGGAGAAATATGTCGATCCGAAACCTTCGCTACGTCGGGTAATCGATGGTACCGACGGGCATTGGAATGATTGGGTGCGTGCATGCAAAGAAAGTCCTGAAAACCGCGTGGAGGCCAGTTCGAACTTCGAATATTCCGGCCCGCTTACTGAAAGTGTAGTCATGGGTAATCTTGCTATACGCCTTCAGGAATTGAAGAAAACTTTACTGTGGGATGGAGTAAATATGCAACTTACCAATGTAATTGAAAGTGATAAAGTAAACGTAGTTACATCCGACAAATTTACTGTAATCAACGGTGATCCGCGTTTTGATACACAGCGTGTAACTATGCCGGCAAAAGCATCAGCCGAAGAATGGATTAAACATACTTATCGTAAAGGCTGGTCATTGTAATCAAACAATAGTTTAACATTAAAACATATTAAAATGAAGAATTTGAAAATCATAAGACTATTGGCTCTGTTTTTTCTTGTATTATCGGGATTTAATCAGGGCTGTATCCAAAAACCAAAAGAAAATGGGTTAACAAAAGCTGAAAAAGAACAAGGGTGGGAGCTCTTGTTTGAAGGAAATTCTACTGAGAAGTGGCGTGGATATAATCAGGAAGCTTTTCCATCAAAAGGATGGAGTGTTAAAGACGGAGTGGTTGAATGTCTTTATACCGGAGCCGGAGAACAAGGAAGCGCCGGTGATATTATGACTAAAAAACAATACAAAAATTTCGAACTAACACTTGAATGGAAACTCTCAAAAGCTGGAAACAGCGGTGTCATTTATCTGGTTAAAGAAATTCCGGGACAGCCAGCATGGCATGGCGCTCCTGAATTTCAGATTCTTGATGGTGATAATTACGGCATACCATTACGTCCGGCTCAATTGGCTGGTTCGGTTTATGATTTGTATCCAGCCGACCCGCAGAACGTAAAGCCTTATGGCGAATGGAATCAAATCCGGCTGTTTGTTAAGGATAAACAGATTGAGCATTGGCAAAACGGGGTGAAGGTTGCTGAATATGTTCTAAACTCGGACGACATGAAAAAGAGAGTGAAAGACACCAAGTTTGCCGAGTTTCCTGAATTCAGCGAAATTGCAGAACAGGGACATATTTGTCTTCAGGATCATGGAGGTGGCGTGTGGTTTCGCAACCTGAAAATAAGAGAACTGTAAATTCTAAATTTTGCAAAGATGAATAGAAATGAATTTTTAAAAACGACACTGGGTATTGCAGGACTTGCTGCAATGGGATTTCCGTCAATGGCTTTTGGTTTTGGCAAAAAAGGACGATTTCCGGTTGGTGCCCATGTATGGGTTTATGCAAAACATCAACCCGGATATGATGTAACACCTGTTCTTCCTCAAATTTTTTCGGATATGAAATATGCCGGATTGGACGGTGTTGAGACAATGGAACACCCACTGCGAAGTGAGGCAACAACAAAAATCATCAAAGAACTGATAGATCAGTATCAATTGCCATTGATCGGCAGTTCGTATGGTGCACAACTCTGGGACCGTTCGAAACAGAATGAGATTTTGGAAGATGTGGAAAACATCATGGGTAATATGGCGAGTGTAAATGCCCGTACGTTTGGCGTGACGGTCGGTCATCCTTCAGGAAGAATAAAAAAGGAAGAAGAGTTTGATGCACAGGCAGAACTTTTAATCAGGATGATCGCTTTGGGCAAAAAAAACGGAATTGTTTTGAATCTCCACAACCATACTCAGGAAGTGGAGAATAACCTGTTCGAGCTGAAGGGAACGTTGAAACGAATTCCGGATATCAGGCTTGGCCCAGATCTCGACTGGCTTTTACGGGCAAAGGTTGATCCGATCGCGTTCCTGAAAGAATATAAGAACAACATCGTGTTCATCCATCTTCGCGATCAGTTGGCGAGTGGAAAATGGTCAAAATCAATCGGTGAAGGCGTTGTGGATTTTAAGAAGATAGCCGCCACATTGGAAACGATCGGATTCAAAGGCGACATTATTCTTGAACTGGCGCACGAAGATGGTGTTGAGCCAACAAGGCCGCTGAAAGAAAGCTTGAAAATGAGCAGGGAGTTTGTGAGTAAAACAATGGGCTATTGAAAATCTGCTGATATGATTAGAAAATTCACATTTATAGTTATTGTCCTGTTTGTTTCGATTTCCGACCTTACCGCAGGTGAAATAGGCGCATGGGGATTTACGTCGAAGGGGCTTCCAATGTATCAATATACTGGTAATCTACCATTTCAAGCAAAAGATAAAGATGGTAACGATTCGGGCTTGCCAAACGATCCCTATTTTCTGTTGGGGAATTACAGGCTTGCGTTGATTACACATGCCAGCGGTATTTACCAGTTTTTAACTGCCGAAAGGGTTTGGGCAAGAATAAACAGTGCTCAGCAGCCCAATTATGGCTGGAATGATGCAAGTATCGTTTTCAAAAGCAACAAAAATAAAAAGGTCAATCTGGTTGGTCTTGAATCTATTGCAATCAAAAAGGAGCTTGTTAAAAAGGAATTTGGAGTTGGATTTGCACGATATAACTATCAATTGGAAGAGGGGATCGCCTGTACGCGAATGATTTCCGTAAAACCTTCAGCAAAAATAAATACAGGAATCCCGGCTTTTGTGGTAACTGTGGTTTTGAAAAATAACGGTAAAAAAACACAGGAGCTTACTTACTCGGAGCGGATGCTTGTAAACTTTGGATTGAATGGTTTGCAACATATGGCGACTCAAAAACGCCCTATTTTGTACCAACCCAACTTCCGTATCGACTCCAACAAACAAATGGCCATTGCCGATATAAGTTATAAAACAAATAAATTTCTTGTTGTTCCTGAAAAACATGAAAGCTACAGTTACGACATCAATCCGCCTTCGGTATTTATGTTTTCCAAAAATATTTCAGGTGAAAATTCGTCGGTCATTAGTGTGGAAAATGATACGCTGTCCGCTCAAATTAGTACAATTCTGAAATCAGGCCAAACAAAAACTTTTCACGTTGTAATAGGATTGGCTGATGGAAATAGCTTTGCGGAGGTGCAAAATCAGGTGGACGATTTGTTTGCAGGCTCGGGCGAAAATGAACCGAACGACGGTTTATTCGCAGATTTATGGAAAAGCAAATTGCCCGATCTGTCAACTGAGAAAAATGAAGTGCTAAAAAGAGAAATGTTATGGAACGCGCACATGCTTGAGGCATCTGCCAAGTACAACGATTACTATAAAGAAACTTTTATTCCCCAGGGAACCGTTTACAGCTATCATTTTGGCGATAATATCTCGAACCGCGACCATTTGCAGGCTGCACTTCCAGCTTGTTATACCAACCCCGAACTGGCGAAATCCTCCATCCGGTTTGTTATCAAACATTCTGCCGTTGACGGCGAAATTAAGCGAGGCGATTCCGGGTACGGTTACTCAGCTCCTTCCATTTACAAGGAAAGCGACGAGCAGTTGTTTTTCTTTAATACCATTTCTGAATACCTTTTAATAACAAAGGATTATAATTTCTTGAATGAAGAAGTTGAGTATTATCCTGCGGAATATGGTAAAAAGGACTTGGTTATAAATATATTGAAGAAGTATTTTATTTATCTGCGCGATGAAGTGAACATCGGCCCCAATGGCATGGTCAGAATGTTGAATTCGGATTGGAGCGATAGTTTTTTTCATAAATATTCACCCAATATATATTCAGGGAGTGCCGAATCGCACTTAAATTCAGCAATGGTGCTGGCAATTTTCCCAAAATTGGAAGAGACCCTTAAAAAGTCTGGCAATTCAGAAGCTGATTCTTTTATTACTGCGCTTGAAGATTACCGAAAATCTATTGAGACCGCTTATATGAATGATCTTGGAGATCGAAAGTTTTCGGCCAGGGCTTATTTAAATACTAAATTGAGATTTGGTGTCGATAAAGTATGTATCGAACCTCAGGGATATTTGTTGCAAATTCCAAGCTTGCCGGTTGAACGGAAAAAAGAGATTTATGCGTATGTAAAAAGCAAGTTACTGACTCAGGAAAAAATAGGGATAAGAACCCGGGAAGAACCATTGTGGGGCGGAACTGCCGACGGTGAAGATGGTGGTATCTGGTATTCGCTGGAATATCCGGTGTTGCTTGGTGTCGCTACTTTTGATAAAAAGGAAGCTGAATCATTGTTGATGAAATTCTCATTTGACAATTTTTCAAAACAATATCCTGATTATTGGATCGGCCACTGGACTGCGCCCGATGAAATGAATTCTACGCTTCATCGTGAAGGACTCTATGCTTTTTGGGTTTCCGAAAATGAAAGATCAACCGGCTTCCAAGGCTACTGTTCGCATCCACACGCCTGGCCACTATTTTGTTATTTTAAATTGAAAGAGTGAAAAAAATAACCTTTTTGAATTGATGAATTATGGTGCTCAGCACCAACCAACAACCTATTTTTGTGATAAAATTCTTTTCAAAAATTGGATTTATTTATTTCATTTCCCATTAATAAAAAGTTAAGGAATACCTAAAGTCAATGTGCCTTATATTTCATCCGGTATTCCTGCGGCGTTCGGTCTTTGATCGCGCGAAACTGCCGGTTGAAATACGGCACATTCTGGCATCCTGAATTGTAAGCAACCTGTGAAATGGAATCGTTGGTGTTGATCAGCGTTTTGCAGGCAAATCCAATACGGACTTCATTCAAAATTTCGGAATATGTTTTGGAGGTGGGTTTTTTAATGTAACGGCAGAAAGCCGACGGGTTCATATTGGCTAATTCAGCTGCTTCTTCGAGCTTATAATCACGGTGATCTGGGTAATGGTGTTTGGGCACGTTCGCACCGTGGCGCAATAGTTTACGGACATATTCGCGATACCGAAGACCTGCGCAAAATAGTTGGGTTCAATGCATGGGTGAAAGGCACCGATCCTTCGTATATACGCAAAACGCTGCTTACTACCATCAATGCACCTGTTCGTATTGGAGAAGTAACGGTATTGCCGGGTGACGCGGTTTTAGCAAAGAAAGATGGTGTTGTTCTTATTCCATCACATTTGGTGGAACATATTGTTTTGACCGACGAGGTTACCGAACTATTTGATATCTTTGGACAACAACGCATCAAGGACGGAAAATATACTGCCGGGATAATTGACAGTAAATGTTCGGACGAAATTAAAAAAGATTTCAAAAGCTGGTTAGACACTTATCAAGGTAAATTGCCCATGGCAAGAGTCGATTTGGATAAATTTCTCGAAAAACATAATTTCTAACAGAAGCTGATATATGATCAAAAAAACTTACCGGACAATATTTCTTTGTGGATTGGTTATTCTGCTCCAACCACTGCATTTAAAATCCCAGCCAAATATTTACGCAAAGTCTGGAATCCCTGAGAACCTTGAAATATTTCTACTCATCGGTCAATCAAATATGGCTGGCAGGGCAGAAATACAAAAGCAGGACAGCGACACACTTGAAAGTGTATTCCTTTTTACCGGGATTTATGGTCAGGAATGGGAAAAAGCAGCCAACCCGCTAAATAAATATTCAACGGTTCGCAAAGAGCTGTCGATGCAGAAATTAGGCCCAGGTTACACTTTTGCAAAAATAATATCCCAATACCTGCATGGGAAACAAATTGGGCTGGTAGTAAATGCCAAAGGAGGTACTTCTATTGATGAGTGGGCACCCGGTAAAGAGTTGTACAACGAAGCCTTATCAAGAACAAAATTAGCCCTGATACATGGTTCGTTAAAAGGTGTCATCTGGTTTCAAGGCGAATCGGATGTAGATAAGATTGATGCTTATCCCGAAAAAATAAATGGCTTGATCAATAGCTTGCGTAATGAATTTAAAATTAATGATTTGCCATTTGTGGCAGCACAGTTGTCAGAAGACAATTCTCAACGAAAAGAATTCAACCATATGTTGGTTCACCTGCCTGAAAGAATAGAAAAAATGGTGGTTATTTCATCTGATTCGACTACCACCTTCGATGGAACACATTTTAATTCGGAAAGCCAGCGTTTGTTAGGTAAACGTTTTGCAAGTGAAATGAGGAAGTTACTCGATAATCAAAGTCATTAACCTTTATCTTGTAAGAGCCGAAAAAGGCTTTAATTTAGGTGTAAAATAAATAAACCAATTAAAATGAGAATAGTAGAATGTTTGCTCAAAAAGAGAATTGCAGCCGTTTTTATAGTGGCAACTTTAGTCATGCTGCAGTTTGACTGTGTAGCGCAGAAATCAGAAATAGAACAATCCATTGATGCCAACCGGAAGGGTGAAATAGTCATAAAAGCAAAGCCTGGCACTAAAGTCAAGGTGGAGCAGGTCGCCCATGAATTTTGGTTTGGGTGTGCTATTCCCAACAGTTTTGTTGATGGTTCGATGGCGGAAAATGATAAAAACCAATTTGAAGAAAAATTTCTGGCAAATTTTAACTCTGCCGTAACCGAAAATGCCGTGAAATGGGGAACAATGGAGCGCCGGAAAGGGGAAGTAGATTATTCAGTCATAGATGGTATTTTGAATTGGACTGAGGCGAACAACATTCCGATTCGGGGGCACAACCTGTTCTGGGGGATTCCGCAGTTCATCCAACCCTGGGTGAAAGAACTGTCGGACAAGGACCTTGAACTTACTATTAAAAACCGTGCTGAAACGGTAACTGCCCGTTACAAAGGCCGTTTTGTTGAATACGACCTGAACAACGAAATGGTACACGGGAATTATTATGAAGAGCGTTTGGGAGCCGGCATTACAAAAAAAATGTCGGAATGGTCTCAAGCCGGAGATCCTGAAGTAAAACTTTTCCTGAACGATTATGATATTCTCACAGGTAAAAAGCTGCCCGAATACATGGCTCAAATCCGCTTGCTCTTGAAACAAGGAGTTCCAATTGCGGGTATTGGCGTACAGGGCCACTTACACACCGAAACATTCGACCGCATCCAATTAAAAAATGCGCTCGATTCGCTTGCACAGTTTAATCTGCCAATCAGGGTTACCGAATTTAATATTCCCGGACAGGGATCGAAATATTACGAGGACCGAAAATTGAAACTGACCGATGCGGAGGAGGTGCAAAAAGCAACTGAACTGGTTGATTATTACAAAATCTGTTTTGCCCATCCGGCAGTTAACGGAATGATCATGTGGGGTTTTTGGGAAGGGGCCAACTGGATTCCGGTTTCATCGTTGTATAAACGCGACTGGTCGCCAACTCCGGCAGCGGAAGCATACAAAAGCCTGATCTTTAAAGAATGGTGGACAAAGGCAGAAGGCAAAGTCAACCGCAATGGGGAACTTTCTGTTCCGGCATTTTTCGGAAAATACAAAGTGACCGCTGACGGTCAAACCAAAGAAATTAATTTGACCAAAGCCACAGGGAAAGTGGTTGTTGAATGGAAATGATTATCAATACTAATATTTCATGAAAAGTATAGTTATACTGCTGTTGATATCAATTGTTTTGCAGTCTTTTAATGGTGTTAACGTCCAACCCATCAAAAGACTTTATCTGGCCATCGACGACCATACCGATTTTATGTGGACGGCAAACGTGGCAGGTTACGACTCGGCATTTGTAAAGATGCTCGACTATTACCTCGACCAGATCGACTCTACGCAGTACAATCCGCCCGATTTTCAAGCCAGATTTAATTGTGATGGCAGTTACTGGATGCAGGCTTATCAGCGGCACCGCTCACCAGCACAGTTCGAACGGTTGATTTCCCGGCTCAGGTCGGGGCATATCAGTGTGCCATTGCATGCCCTGATTAATTGTTATGGCGGAATGCCCACCGAGGCTGCCATTCGCGGAATGTATTATGCCGGACAGGTTGAACGCAAGCACAATATCAGGTTCAGAATGGCCGGGACGATGGAAAACAACACCATCCCTCTTGGCATGAGTTCCATTTGGGCAGGTTCGGGCGCCAAATATAGTTGGAACGGCATTGGCGGATACGGCAGCCAGATGAGCTACGAATACCGCGCCAACCGCCGCCACCAGTTGTACAATTATACCGGGTTGGATGGTTCATCGGTGCTAATGAAGTGGTATAGCTACGATGAAAGGAAAACTGCTCCTTTGGGTGGTTATGCCGAATTGCGCACCACTATGAAATCGAAAGATCCAGTAAAAGAAATCGGATCTATGGTCGCGCGGCTCGATGCAATGTGCGATACGATTTCACCGAACTCTAAAAATCCGTTTAATTCCGTAGCCGCTTATGGTTATGGACACGACGACCTTGAAACCTATCTTTCACCGGAGTTTATTCAAGTTGCCAAAGATGGGACGACACCTTCCAGAAAGATTCGCGTTTCAGTAATGGAAGATTTTTTTAAAGATGTTGAAAAAAATTATCCGAAAATGCCTTCAGAGTCTGTAACTTACGGAAATGAGTGGGATGTATTGTCAGCCTCGATGAACGAAACAACTGCGAAAGTGCGGCGTACCACCGAGAAGCTGCGTGGAGCAGAAGCATTGGCTACAGTTGTTAGTTTGAAAAATTCTCATTTTGCTGATAAATTGATTGACTCAAAAAATAAAGCGTGGGACTCGTTTGGCTATTACTGGGAGCACGACTGGACAGGTGATAGCAAGGTGGCCATGAAGGAAAGACCCGCCTGGCAGATTAATCTACAAAAGAACCTTACCACCTATGTCGATACGCTGCAAAACCTTTCTGTTAAACTACTTGGAAATCAAATCAGCCAATCGGTCAATCCGCATTTTTTCGTTTTTAATTCGTTGAGCTGGAGTCGAAACGATGTAGCCGATCTGGCATGGGAGGGCGACATTCCGGTTAAAGTGGTCGATCTTGAGGCAAAAAAGGAAGTAGTCAGCCAATTGATCAACAAAGAGGGAAAGAAACTTATCAGGATTTACGCAGAGAATATTCCATCGGTAGGCTATAAAGTATTCGAAATCAGGAATGAAAAACCTGCCGAATTCGCGAATACAATTACTGTTTCAGGCGAAAACATCAGCAATTCGTTTTACAGTTTACGCCTTAGCCGTTCGGGAGCTATTACCTCCATTATTGATAAACGAGCAAACAACAGGCAGTTGGTAAAATTTATTGAAGGCAGATACTTGAACGACCTTGGAAGTGGTGATGTAGAAAGCGGAAAACCAATCGAAGTCGAAAACGCCGGCCCTGTTTCGGTGACTTTAATGGCAAATTCCGATTTTCCCGTTAAGCATACAGTTAGGGTAACTATGTACGCAAACAGTCCACGTATTGAAATTGAAAATAGCATTGATGTCAATTTTGGAGATGTAAAAACTTGGGCTTTCTCTTTCGACCTGAACAATCCAACCACCCGACATGAAGAACTTGGCGCTGTAATTACAGCAAAAAAAGAAA
>JBBRGI010000010.1:0-26086 GCA_038240855.1 Bacteroidales bacterium
TTGGCAGCTTGCCTTATATCTTCATTCGCTTGCCTTAGAATAACAGATCGAAACATTACACTTCTTTTTCAATATCATCCATGGAACTATCGAAATCAAGAACATCATCAGGATTGTTTTTGTAACTTAGCAAACGTTCTCTTACTACATCTTTTTGCCACCCAGGAATCTCAATTTCCTCATGTTCGATTTCTTTGTATTTAAGCTTAAGCTTATTCCACTCTTTTATAGGGATGAAAACACCTGTCGTTTGTCCCTCACAATCTGAAATATACTGTAAATTCATAATGAATTATCTTATTCATTCAACAATAAATAGTTTTATAATTCCGTCAGTCCGACATGTAATCCTTATTGGAAATACTCTTCTCTTTTGTCCTGACTCGTCGGGTTGAGGGCTTGCTGCTACGATTACAAATATAATAAAAAAACCTTTGTTATTAATTAACCCTTGTTTGTCAATCAAAAAACTCATTGTTCCTCCCGGATATTTCATCCGGAGTTACCCGGCTCCCTCGGATATGCCATCCAGGAGATACAGTAGTTGATTTGTAATTCCCCTTTTCGAGATTCTTTTTTTTATTACTTGGGTCCGGCTATTCTATTGCCGTTTTTTTAGCAACCACTTTCTTTGGCTGATGCCTCCCCTTGAGCGAGGGGCGCTCTTGCGGTCGTAATGATCCCAATTTTCGGTTTCATCTTTTCCAAATCTGCCAGTTGAATGTTGAGCGCTTTTAGTTATTGGAGGATGCACAATAATCTGCCTTCTATCTCAGGAATTCATAAGCAGAAAAAATGAATTTTAACACTATTTTACATCTTTATTGGGTGGCAGAGTGTGATTTCACCGAACGTAGACAATATTATAACTAATTGTATTTAAAGGTTTCCAATATAAGTTCACAAATAGTTTTGCATGTATTTGTGTCCATGGAACCTAATTTTTCAATCAGCCTGATTTTATCGATACTTCGTATTTGGTCAACAACCAATTGCCCGTGTTTCCCCTTGAATTGACAATCCATTCAGAAAATGTAGGGCAAAAAAAATCGACAAATTATCTTTTACCGCATTAGCCATTCAGTAACCGGAATAACCTGAATCGTTCTGCCATCTTTAATTATTTCCTGCTTTTCATTGATGGTAATAATTGATATTTTTAATGGGTTCAACTCCTTGGCGGCAACCAGTAACGCTCTGATTTCCCGGTTCCTGGTTTTGGTATCGGATAAGGATAGTGTTACTTGAATTAGTTCTATTACCTTGCGGTTGCTATATAGTACAAAATCAACCTCTATCTTTTTCTTGTAGTAGAAGAGTTCATAATTCAATGTCAACCGTTTGCGAAAAAGCTCAAGAAAAACAAGATTTTCCAGATGACGACCCTGATTGGGTGTTGCACCTGCTCCGATGATACCTGCAAAAGCTGTATCTATAACGTAAATTTTCCGGTAACGAAGTGTCTCTTGTTTTTTAAACGAAAATTTTGGAAGACAAATAAAAAGCCAGGCTTCCTCAAGATAGGAGATGTAATTTTTGACTGTATTGTCGCTGCCTAAACCAAATAAATTTTTTAAACGATTGTAACTGATTTCTGTTCCAAAGTTTCCTGCTAACCAGACAGCCATTTCCCGGAATAAACGTACATGGCGGATTTTGTATCTGTAAATAATGTCATGCGATACAATTGCTTCGAATAAGTTGGTAATATAGGTGCGCTTTGGTTCTCCTGTTGCAATTTCCGGAAATCCGCCGTTTTCGAGATACTCTTCAAAATATCCGAAAAGCAATCCTTTGTTTTTAGCTGTAACCATCTCCCTAAAATCAACTTTCTTTGACAAAAGAAACTCATGGAAGGAAAAGGGTAATAATTCCACCAATGCGAAGCGGCCTGTAAGATGCGTTGCAATTTCCCGACTAAGCAATTTTGAATTAGATCCGGTTACTATAATTTTGATATCATTGCGGAGTAGGCGATTGATAAAAAGATGCCAACCCTCAACATTTTGGATTTCGTCCAAAACAAGGCGACTAAATTCTCCATAAACAGAATAGAGGGCTTCAAGCAATTTATCCAAATCAGTGGATGAAAGTCCCATTAGCCTTTCATTGTCAAAATTGATATATGCATATGCCTTACCCAGTAATGCCCTGTGAGCCAAGGTGGATTTTCCTGATCTTCGGACTCCTGAAATAATCTTTACCAAACGACTATCGGTATTTACCAGTCCTTCATCATCACGCGGAATCCATCCCTGTCTTTCAATTATGGCCAACTCTTCCCGCTGTTCTGCAATAATTTGATTGTAATTTATCTCCATAATAATCCGTTTTTCGTTTCAAAATTACATTTATTCCCAATATACTGCGAATAAATTAGAATATATTCTCAATATACTGCGAATAAATCTAATTCTGGAAAGAATGGGTTGTGGCGCATTTGCTTTTCAACCGGCTTACTATTTTATAAATTTGACGGATTCAGCAAAAAAATATCATCCACTTAATTATCTTTGGCTTAAGATCAGGAAACAAAAAATCAGTTCAATCGTTCCGAAAAAAGCAGAATGTACCAATTTGATTGTGCCGGTTTGTGTATCTTCCAGTCATATTGCTTACGGATCGATCCGGATGGAACCGGTATTTATGATCATAAGGCAGTCTGCCGCAGTTGCAGCATGCATTGCAATTGATAAGAAGCAGGCGGTGCAGGATGTAGCTTACAAATCCTTAAAGGAAAAACTGGTTAGCCGAAAGCAGGTGCTAAGTCTTCTTCCAGATAAATAATAAGATTCCAAATTTGTCTGTCACCCCCGGATATGTCATCCGGCTTTACCAGGCGGGGAATTTGCATTTTTCCGTTTAAAAAATCCATTTAATAGTGAAAGAACGGGTGCGGCGATTTCCAATCGCTGTAATTAATAACACTCAAAATGCGGTTGCAAACCGCATCACCCTAAACTGAAATTGACATTGATTTTCTCTATTCCGCACCTATCACGTGTAATTCCGGCATTTCTTCAAAAAAATCACAGGTGAAATTTCCCAAATCAGGAAACACATTACTGCCGAATAAGGAAGTAAAATACTGCCAAATCGGGAAGTAAAAAGCCGCCAAATAAGGAAGTCAGTATCTTTCAACTGATGATTAGTTGTTATCAATTTCCCTCATTATTGCTTTCTTGACAAGCTGGTTAAGAGTTAACCCTTTCGACCTCAAAAGTAACCAAATCAGAGATTCCTTCTATTTTGCCGTAAAACACCCGTGTAATCGGAACTATAAAGTACAGAACCAATGAATTCCAATAGTTGCTTATTATACACCCTGAATTTTACGCACGGCCAACTAACCGCCAATAATTATGTAATTAATGTATTGAAAAGATCAATAACTTCCTGAACAACACCGGGATTCACTTTGACGATGAACCTGGCATTTCGGATCCTCCAGTCAAGATTTTTAATTTGATCTGAAAGGACTACTCCTTCAACTTCAGGCGAATTAATGGCCACTTCAAAGGGATATCCCTTAATTTTGCTGGTTATAGGGAAGAGAATGCACAAACCGGTAATACTGTTGTATTCTTTTGGCGAAATGACCAATGCAGGACGTTTGCCCGATTGTTCATGTCCTGCCTGTGGATTAAAATCTAACCAGATTAAATCGCCCTTATCAGGGATAAAAGTTTTACTCACCATAGCTCATTTCCTTTTGGTTCTCCCGTTTGAACTTCACTGTGGAGATTATAAACATTTATTTTATCAAGCAGCTCTTTTAGAAAGTATTTCTTTTCAACAGGCTTGATGATTAAGGTTCCATTCTCAACAATTAAACTAATTGGTAAACCATCACTCAGACCGACCTCTTTGATATAAGTGCCGGGAATTCTAACAGCCAGACTGTTGCCCCATTTTTGAATTGTTGTTTGCATGAATTAATGTTTATACAATGTTTATACAAAATTACTGTATTAAACTCATATTCTTACAAAATAAAACCAATTAATTTCTTACTGATTATTTACCCTATGCGATGGTTATATTATCTGATATTTTACCCCATACACAGGTAAAAATATCAAATATTTTGTATTTCAGGAAGCCTACCCAGAAATTACATTGCAGTTTGCCTGGATGTATCCGATGGATGAAAGTTTCTTCAAAAGGATTGACAGTCTTTAACCCATTTCTAAAATTCTTATTTCGGGAATGGTTTTATCGTACTTGTTAGTGGTATTATTACGATGATATTGAGAAATTTATTAGCTTCATTTGGAGAAACAATTAAACAACAAATAACCCACCATCTTTCAATTGCATATCAAATTTCGTATTCGCTCCAAACGATTTTAACATTTTCTTGGGAATTATTAATCCCTGGGAATTGCCTATTTTAAAAATGGTAGTTTCCATACGCAACTTAATTTTTTATCCAAAAGTAAAAAAAGTTATAACAATTATGTTATAACTTTTTTTACTAATTCTGTTTATTCGGCAGTAATTCTGATTATTCGGCCTCGTTGTAGGCAATTTCGTTGTGCTGGGTAATATCGAGTCCTGAGCCTTCTTCTTCATCAGTTGCCCGTATACCAACTGTCATCTGTACAATCTTAAATAGTATGGCAGTAAGCACACCCGAATAAACCATGGTGGCAATTATAGCTATAAACTGAATGCCCAACTGTTTCGGGTTACCGGCGAAAGCACCGCTGTAGGCAGACTGTATCATCGGGGTTGCAAAAAGACCAGTTGCAATAGCCCCCCAGATTCCACCTATTCCATGAACTCCAAAAGCGTCGAGCGAATCATCGTATCCAAGTTTCCTTTTAACCACACTGACCATAAAGAAACAGAAGACAGAAACCAGCAATCCAATGATTATCGCTCCGGTCACATCAACAAAACCTGCTGCCGGGGTAATGGCTACCAAACCAGCCACCGCTCCTGTAGAGATTCCGACAACAGTAGGTTTTTTGTTAATAATCCAGTCAAGCAGTGCCCATGAAAGTGCGGCAGAAGCAGCAGCAATATGTGTCACCAGAAAGGCACTTGCGGCAAGACCATCAGCAGCTAATCCGCTACCGGCATTGAAGCCAAACCAGCCAAACCACAGAAGTGCTGCGCCTATTACTACAAATGGAATATTGTGAGGGGGTGTGATATGCTGCCCGTTCGGCAATTTGCGTTTTCCAAGCATCACGGCCATCACCAGTGCGGCAATACCCGCATTGATGTGAACCACAGTACCTCCGGCAAAATCAAGTGCGCCGAGTTTAAACAACCAGCCGTCACCCGACCATACCCAGTGCGCAACAGGGTTGTAAACAAATATTGCCCAAAGAACTGTAAAGATCAGGAAACCCCGGAATTTAATGCGCTCTGCGAAAGCTCCGATAATCAGGGCAGGCGTGATTACCGCGAACATACACTGAAACATAATAAATACAATATGAGGAATCCGTTCAGTGGCCTGAGAGATATAATAAGGACTCACATCCGTGATGCCGATACCGCTAAGAAAAGCCCAGTCAAATCCTCCGAAATAAGGAGCCAACGCGCCTGTGGTGGAACCGAATGCATTGCTGTAACCAAAAGCAACCCATTCGAGACTGATAACTGCTGTGATGATAAAACACTGCATCAGAACATTAAGAATATTTTTATTGCGCACCAGGCCGCCATAGAATAACGCCAAACCGGGAATTGTCATCAACATTACTAATGCGGTGGCAACAATCATCCAGGCTGTATTTCCGGAACTGATGAATGGCTCAGGTTCAGCTACTGCAGCAGAGACAACCGCAGCAACAACAGCCAATGAATCCTGCGCAAAGGTTACGACAGGTAAAACCATTGATAAGCCAACTGGTAACCCGATATATTTTAGATATTTCTTTATCATAGCTTTAATTCTTAATTTGTTGACTTATTTTTTATCGTATAGCGATTCATCTCCATGGTCACCGGTTCTGATGCGGATGGATTGCTCAATCTGGGTTACAAAAATTCGACCGTCACCGCTTTCCCCCGTAAAGGCAGATTTAAGAATGGCAGTAATTGATTTCTCAACATTAATGTCACGCACCACGAAGGAGATAAAAACCCGGTCGATGGTATTTACATCATAGGCAATGCCTCTGAAGATTAAGCCCTGTTTTGCAGTCCCCTGGCCTTTTACTTCCCACCAGGAGAGGAAATCGATATCAGCCTCGTGTAAAGCCTTTCTCACAATTTCGAATTTTGATTTGCGAACAATCGCCTCGATTTTTTTCATTTTTATAAATTTTAATTTATGATTGTTTACCTGATTCCGGCTTACAATGAAAAGCCGACGACTAGGAATAACTGATCTCTTTCCGGATTAAAAATAACCTGCCCTGAAACCGGAACTGAAAAAGTATCGGAGAGTTTGATTACTTTACCAGTACCAATACCAACATGACATATATTAAATTCTCCGTCTGTTGTATGCCAACCATCGCCTGCACCAACAGAAAGGTTGAATGTTTTGAATGCATAACCTGCCTGGAAGTATTTGTCTTTTCCGGCGGATGCAGGAACTGAGGCTTTGTTTAAAATATAATTTGCGCTTAAACTTAACCCCCCTGTTGTAAATCCGGCGTTGAGCTCATAGGCATTCGATGAGTCTGCTGAAAAGGCACCTCCAAGACCTGGATAATAATAATCAGTGACACCAAAACTAAGTCCATTTGAAAAAGCATAAGAAATGTATGGATCAACTTCGGAATAGCCCGATGCATCAAAAGATCCCCAGACTCCAATTGTCAAACCGCCAGTATTGAACTTTACTGAAGGCTGGAATGCAGGACCTGTTCCTAATTTGGTGCCTCTCCATATGTAATTGTTATAAAAATCTGCGCCTAAACTCCAGGCACTTTTGGATTCTTGCCCCACGCTTGAAAAAGATCCCGCGAGAAGGATTGTTGCGAATAAGATCAAAGTAACTTTTTTCATAATAATCATTTTTAATTTAAAATATTAAGGTGTCTTTACTTCGGGAAATGCTCCTTAAGACATTTTTATTTTTAATCCTTATCAAGCATACACCCTTGTTTTTTTATTATCTAATTGCAAATTTATGTGTTTTCAACATTAATACCCCTCTTATTTTTAGTCTTACATCTCATAATAACGTTTATTTAACAAACATACCCCATTTTTTGAAATTCCATGATTAAAAATTAGCCCATGTTAACGTTTTGTTCATATTTGCATTAATTTAACGACATTGTAAATTATTTTTTGTTTATTTTATACCATGATGTACGATTTTATGTATTTTTAATCACTATTTGATATTTATGATTTGCCATGTACACAGTATGTCAACTAAAGAAGAATTTATGCCTGAACTGGTTCATAACCGGTATAAGGAATAAAAAATAATGGCGACAATCATGAAGTAATTTGTTTGAATAGTTCCGGATAAAGAATAAAGATTATATTTGGCGTATCATTGGAATGAGAAAACATATCAAGAAACTGATCTGGCTAAGTCTCCCGCTACTATGTACAATTTATATATGGTACAAATGGGATAACTGGTTTTACAATCCTCCGGAAATGGTCTACACGACTACTTCAGCTCCGGATCGCATTCTTATTACCTGGTCCGGTGATCCGTTTAGTTCGAGGGATGTAACCTGGCAGGGAGATACGCTGACGCATCATGGATTTCTACAACTGACAGAAAGTTTGGCGTCAAATGATACCGTATTATACACCTCCCCTTCAAAAATCATCAAAACATCAGGCGGAGCCACCTCTTTTTTCAGGATAGGAATTAAAGACCTGAAGCCTGGCTACTCCTATCAATACAGGGTTGCAAATGAGAATCGCTGGTCGGAATGGTATACTTTTAAAATTGGCAACCGCGCCGACAGCGCGCATTCATTTATCTTCATCGGTGATGTTCAGGATTCAATAAACGGTGTTTCAGGTGAGTTATTTCGCCGGGCGTACGAAAGCCAGCCGAATGCTTCATTTATCATGTTTATCGGCGATATGATTGAGCGACCACATGACGCCTACTGGGGGGAGTGGTTCAGGGAAGGCGGAACAATATTTAAAACGCTTCCCGTTATTGCCACACCCGGAAATCATGAATATTACAAAGGTCTTATTCAAAAAATCGATGAAAGGTGGATGGCTCATTTCTCCTTTCCGCAAAACGGCCCGCCTAATTTCCTCGGTCGCGTATGCTTTTGGGACTATCAGAACACCCGATATATCAGCCTGGACAGCAATGGTATTCAATCCATTCCATCGGCACTTGAACAGCGGAACTGGCTGAAATTCGTTCTGGAAAATACGCACCAGAGATGGATCGTGATCATGATGCATCACCCGATTTACTCCACCAGTCGCGGGCGCGACTATTTTTACCTGCGCGCATTGTTTAAACCCTTGTTCGACCAGTATAATGTGGATCTTGTACTTGAGGGACACGACCATGCCTATGGAAGGGCAATTCATATTGCAAATTCAAAATTTCCGGATCAACAAGGGGCTGTATACGTGGTGTCGCATGCAAGCCCTAAATTATATGATATAGGTTTCTCCTCAAAAATGGATAAACTGGCCACCAATACCCAAATGTATCAACTGGTCGATGTATCGAACGACTCCATCCGATACAGAGCGTACACTTCAGATGGCACCCCTTTCGACGGATTCACAATCCATAAGGATGCAGGCGGCCATCGCTCGGTAACGGAGAATGCACCGGCAAACAACGAAAAATACCTTAAGCCGACAAAAAGTTTCCTTCGGAAAAGCTCAAAAGATGAACTGAATCTGTACAACAAACAGATGAAGTATTGGGAAAACACAAAAAAATAAAGGATTATAATAATTTTGTCGCGGAATTAGTAAATTATAAATACGATGAAACTCTGGGATAAGGGCACTGAAATAAATCAACTGATCGAGAACTTCACGATTGGCCGTGACACCGAAATGGACCTGTCTTTAGCCGAATACGATGTGATTGGTTCACTGGCACATATAAAAATGCTCCATTCTGTCAGTTTATTGACCGCTTCGGAATTGGAGTCGCTCACTGGCGCCTTGCGTGAGATCTACCATACCATAAAGGATGGCAAATTTGTGATAGAAGCAGGCAGTGAAGATGTTCATTCGCAGGTTGAACTGCTGCTTACACGGAAATTAGGCGATGCGGGTAAAAAAATCCACAGCGGGCGCTCCAGAAATGACCAGGTTCTGCTCGATTTAAAATTATTTACCCGAAATGAGATAAAAACAGTCGTTGCACAAACTTTCGAACTTTTTGAGATCCTGGTTGCACAGGGTGAGAAATACAAGCAAATACTAATGCCCGGGTACACCCATCTTCAGGTCGCGATGCCTTCTTCTTTTGGATTATGGTTTGGTGCATATGCCGAAAGCCTGACCGATGATCTGATCCTGCTCCAGGCAGCCTACCGGGTAGCCGACCAGAATCCGCTTGGTTCTGCTGCCGGATATGGCTCCTCTTTCCCGCTCGACAGGCAAATGACTACCGATCTGCTGGGATTCGAATCAATGAATTACAACGTGATTTACGCCCAGATGGGTCGTGGCAAAGTTGAGAAAACCGTGGCTTTTGCACTCGCTTCAATTGCAGCCACCTTGTCAAAGCTCGCTTATGATGTTTGCCTGTTTATGAGCCAGAATTTCAATTTTGTGTCTCTTCCCGACGAATTGACAACAGGATCGAGTATTATGCCTCACAAGAAAAATCCGGATGTGTTTGAGCTGCTCCGGTCGCACTGCAACCGCATTCAGTCGCTGCCCAACCAGATTGCCCTGATGACAAATAATCTCCCCAGCGGTTATTTTCGTGATCTTCAACTTATTAAGGAAGTATTTATTCCGTCATTTGCAGAGTTAAAAAGTTGTCTCTCCATTGCCTGTTTCGCGATCAGCAACATAAAGGTCAACGAAAGGATCATGGATGACAACCGGTACGAAAATATATATAGTGTTGAAGAGGTGAATAGAATGGTGCTGCAGGGTGTTCCCTTCCGGGATGCTTATCGTCAGGTAGGAGAATCGATCAGCAAAGGTGAATTCCATCCGGACAAAAATCTTCACCATACTCACGAAGGAAGTATTGGTAACCTGTGTCTGCAGCAAATTCAACATAAGATGGAATTTACAGTACAAAGTTTTAACTTCGAAAAAGCAGAAAAAGCGACCGATACCCTCCTATCGGATCAGGATACAAAATAGTGAATTGAAAAATTGGATTTGCAGCAAACATTTGTTCTAAAATTGCCCGTTTTAATTTCTTTTTGACATAAATGCGATGTTTATAATGGCTTAATGACAATTAATGATTATTTAATATTTATTCACATTGTCTTAATTACCAGATATGTACATCATAAAATACCATTAAATCCGCCTGCGCGCAGGGAAATTCCCATTCCATGCGGCCGGTCAGTTTTGAAATTCGGCGGCAAAATTGTATTTTTGATATTAATTACTAAGCAATACCGGTAATTTTCTTTCATATTGTTACTGATTTTAGCTATTAATTGAATATTTATCCAGAGATTATCCACATAAACTTGTCTGGAAACAGGCAGGGTGTTTTGTTAATTATATATTACATGGAACAGAAAAGATTTCCAAAAGCTCAAGGGCTGTATGATCCCTCAAATGAACACGACGCATGCGGGATTGGTTTTGTCGCCCATATTAAAGGACACAAGTCGCATGAGATTATTCAGCGTGGCCTGACTGTGTTACTGAATATGGATCATCGTGGTGCAACAAGCTCCGATAATAAAACGGGAGATGGAGCAGGTATCCTGATGCAACTTCCCCACGATTTCTATATTTCATTGAAAATCGGTGTTCCTGAAATCGGAAAATACGGCTGTGGACTCGTATTCCTTCCCGTAAATGAGGAAGAAGCAGCTTATTGTATTGAAGTATTGAACCGGTACGTTGAAGCCGAAGGTCTTCAGGTAATTTGCTGGCGCGATGTACCCATCGACAGCTCCGTGATCGGGGAAATAGCTAAACGTTCAGAGCCCGTAATCCGCCAGATATTTGTTAAAGGGAATTACGAACAGGATGTCCTCGAGCGTAAACTATACCTGGCACGTAAACAAGCCGAAAGAATTGTAAGGGGTTCACAACTGGCTGAAAAGGATTCATTCTACCTGCCCAGTTTATCGGGTAAGGTAATTATCTATAAAGGGATGTTTACCCCGGGACAGTTACAGAGTTATTTCAAGGACCTTACCAACCCGGCAATGACGAGTGCAATAGCACTGGTGCATTCGCGTTTCAGTACCAATACCTTCCCTACATGGGATCTCGCGCAACCGTTCCGTATGATTGCCCACAACGGTGAAATTAACACGATCAAGGGAAATCGTCAGTGGATGCATGCCCGCGAATCATTGCTTGAATCTGATCTTTTTGGTGACGATCTTGACAAGCTTTTCCCGATTATCGAGCCCGCTAAATCCGATTCAGCGTCGTTCGACAATACCCTTGAGTTCCTTCACATGACCGGACGAAGTGTACCTCACTCGCTATGTATGTTGATTCCGGAATCTTTTAATGAGAAAAATCCGATACCCGAAAGCTTAAAGGCGTTTTATGAATATCATTCCACGCTCATGGAACCCTGGGACGGACCGGCATCAATGGTCTTTTCAGACGGCCGTTACATTGGCGGTACACTCGACCGCAGCGGATTACGCCCTTCAAGATACATTATAACGAAGAATGACCTTATCGTTATGGGATCTGAAGTCGGGGTACAGGTATTTCCCGCCGACGAAATCAAGGAAAAAGGCCGTTTACGACCCGGTAAATTATTACTCGTTGATACCCAGTTAGGGATCATCATTCCCGATAAGGAAGTCAAGGCTGAATTAAGCCGCAAGAATCCATATGTGAACTGGCTCAAAGAAAACAGGTTAGAACTTGAAGAGATAAAAGTAAAGCAACGATTTCCTTGCGGAATGGGCGAAAAATTCGGGCCCTATTCTAAAGTGTTTGGTTACAGCAAGGAAGAGATGATGATCATTATCAAGGAGATGGCTGAAACCGCCCAGGAACCAACCAGTTCGATGGGTAACGACACTCCGCTGGCTGTATTCTCCGATAAACCAAAAAGATTTTTTAGTTATTTCAGACAGTTATTTGCACAGGTTACCAATCCTCCCATCGACTCGATTCGCGAAGGACTGGTGATGTCACTTACAAATTATATCGGCTCCCTGAGCAGCAATATCCTTGATGAATCGCCCAATCATTGCAAACTGATTAAATTTGAGAGTCCCATTATTACCAATACCGACCTCGGAAAGATCAAAGATCTCAAGCATGAGACGTTCACGCATGCTACAATACCTATGCTTTTCACGGTAAAAGAGGGAGTCGAAGGTTTTAAGCGTTCGTTCAAATCAATGCTCGAAGCGGCGGAGAAAGCAGTAGATGACAAGAAGAATTTTATCATTCTTACCGACCGGAACATTTCGGAGGAGCTGGTTCCAATTCCTTCATTGCTGGCTGTTGCCGCAGTACACCATCACCTGATCAGTGCAAAAAAACGGATGCAGATCGGGATCATCGTTGAATCTGCAGAACCCCGTGAAGTCAATCATTTCGCACTGCTTCTGGGATATGGGGCGAGCGTTGTGAATCCTTACCTTGCTTTTGCGGCAATTGATTACCTGATTAATGAAGGTGAAATCAAACTTTCTTATGCCGAAGCGCGTAAAAACTATATTAAATCAATTGACAAGGGCCTTCTTAAGATCCAGTCAAAAATGGGCATATCCACGCTCCGCTCCTACCATGGATCGCAACTGTTCGAAGCGGTGGGCGTCAGTGATGAATTAATTGAGAAACATTTCAAAGGAACTCCCTCACGTATCGGCGGAGTCGGTTACGAAGAGATTTTCCAGGAGGCGATGATCTTCCATAACGATGCCTTTAAAAATCCGTCCTCAAAAGTTCAGTTTTCGACGGTCGGGGAATACCATTACCGGAATAATGGTGAATTTCATGCCTGGAATCCGCAAACTGTTGCGCTTTTACAGTGGGCCACAACAACCGATGATTACCAGGTATATAAAAAATTCAGCAAGCTGGTCGATGAGCAAAATGCGAAACCTGCCTTTATTCGTGGTGCATTAAAGTGGAAAACAAATCCAATCCCGATCGGGGAAGTCGAACCTGCTGAAAACATCCTTAAACGATTCGTTACGGGCGCCATGTCCTACGGTTCGATCTCGAAGGAAGCACACGAGGCAATCGCGGTGGCCATGAATACAATTGGCGGCCGAAGCAACACAGGTGAAGGAGGCGAGGATGCCGAACGTTTTGGAACGGATAAGAACTCCAAAATAAAACAAGTGGCATCGGGTCGTTTCGGAGTTACCAATAACTACCTGATCAATGCCGTAGAACTTCAGATAAAAATTGCCCAGGGCGCAAAGCCTGGCGAAGGTGGACAATTACCTGGTTTTAAGATCAACAGAATCATTGCAAAACTGCGTCATTCGACACCGGGAATTACGCTGATTTCTCCGCCGCCACATCATGATATATATTCAATCGAAGATCTTGCACAGCTAATTTTTGATTTGAAGAATGTTAACCCAACAGCAAAAGTTTCTGTTAAACTCGTGGCCGAATCAGGTGTAGGTACGATTGCCGCAGGTGTGGCTAAAGGTTTTGCAGATATAATCATCGTAAGCGGATGCGAAGGGGGAACAGGCGCATCACCTGCCAGTTCGATCAAGCATGCAGGATTACCGGCTGAATTCGGAATTGCCGAGGCTCAGCAGACCCTGGTGATGAATAATTTGCGCGGTCGCGTTAAACTACAGGTCGACGGTCAGTTAAAGAACGGTCGCGATGTGGTTATCATGGGAATGCTCGGAGCTGAGGAGTTTGGATTTGCAACGGGGGCATTAATTTCGCTCGGATGCGTAATGATGCGCAAATGTCACCTTAATACCTGTCCGGCGGGCATTGCGACCCAAAATAAAAATTTAAGGAAACGGTTTATCGGCCGCTCACAATATGTGATCAACTATTTCACTTTTATTTCGCAGGAGATCCGTGAATACATGGCAGAAATTGGGGTACGCACGTTCGACGAACTCGTCGGGAGAGTCGACCTGCTTGAACAGAATCATGAGGTGACAAATTGGAAGATGAAAAATGTCGATCTCTCTAAATTTCTGAATCTTCCTGAAGAGGCAAAAAAATACCCTATTCACAATACCCATCCAAATACTAAAAACCTGGATGATGTGATTGACAAAACCTTGATTCGTGAGGCCAACAAAGCCATTAAAAGCGGAGAAAAAGTATGGCTGGCTTACGAGATCAACAATGTGATGCGAACTGTCGGGGCGATGCTTTCGGGCCAGATATCCAAACGATATGGTGAACTTGGATTACCAAAAGATACCATTAACTGTACATTTCGCGGAACAGCCGGGCAAAGTTTTGGTGCGTTCCTGGTAAGAGGATTATCGTTCAGGCTCGAAGGTGATTCGAACGATTATCTGGGCAAAGGACTTTCGGGCGGTAAGATTGTTGTTGTGCCTCCCGGAGGCTCAACTTTTGCCCCTGATAAAAATATTATCGTGGGAAATACGACCCTTTACGGGGCTACCAGCGGAGAAGTTTATATCCAGGGAGTTGCAGGAGAACGTTTTTGTGTCAGAAACTCGGGAGCAAAAGCTGTTGTTGAAGGAACGGGCGATCATTGCTGCGAATACATGACTGGTGGACGGACAGTTGTACTGGGAACTACGGGGCGCAATTTCGCAGCCGGAATGAGCGGCGGAATTGCCTATATCCTGGATGAAAATAATGATTTTGAATATTATTGTAACAAAGGACTCGTAGAACTGGGACCTGTCGAAGATAAGGCCGACATATCGGAATTACAGGATATGATTGGAAAACATCTTTTGTACACCCAAAGTCCTCTTGCCGGTAAAGTGCTTACCAATTGGGAAGAGTACCTGCCTAAATTTGTAAAGGTTATTCCTTTGGAATACAAAAAAGTGTTGAACGAGATGAAATTAAAAGAGGTAAAACGAAAACTCGAAATGGCCGAAGATGCTCCCGACAGAAGGGAATAGTTTCCGGTTTATAAAGACGTTTAACACAAACATTGATTAAAGTTATTGAAAATGGGAAATCCAAAAGGTTTTATCGATATAGAGCGTAAAGAAGGCGGCTATCGCCCCGCGAGTGAAAGAATTGGCGATTATGGTGAAGTAGAACAGACCCTTAACGAGAATGATCGCAAGGATCAGGCTTCACGGTGTATGGATTGCGGAATACCTTTTTGCCACAGTTCCTGCCCGGTTGAAAGCAATATTCCTGAATGGCAGGATGCTGTTTATCGCGGCAAGTGGGGTGAAGCATACGATTTACTTTCGGCTACAAACAGCTTTCCGGAATTTACCGGAAGGGTATGTCCGGCACCATGCGAAAAAGCGTGTGTTCTTGCCATTCACGATGAGGCAGTGACGATACGCGAAAACGAGTGTTCCATCGTTGAAAAAGCATTCGATCTTGGTCATGTTGTGGAACAGGTTCCCCTGTCAAGAACCGGTAAAAAGATTGCGGTTGTCGGCTCAGGTCCTGCCGGACTCTCAACCGCCGACCTGCTCAATAAGGCAGGTCATACGGTAACCGTTTTTGAACAGGATGACAAAGTCGGTGGTTTGCTCAGGTACGGAATTCCCGATTTTAAACTAAATAAAGCGGTGATCGACAGGCGTATTAGCCTGTTCCTAAAAGAAGGTATTATTTTTAAGGTAAATACTAAAGTGGGCGTGGATTTTCCCGCTGACCGGCTTTTAAACGAATTCGATGCGGTGTGCCTTGCGAATGGTGCAATGGATCCCCGCGACTTACCGGCCGAAGGTCGTGACCTTAAAGGGATCTGTTTTGCAATGGATTTCCTGCGCCAGCAAAACAAGGTTGTCAGCGGGGAGTCAATCCCTGAGGCTATCCGGATTTCAGCAAGAAAGCAGAAAGTGCTGGTCATTGGTGGCGGTGATACCGGTTCCGACTGTGTAGGAACCTCCATCCGGCAGAAAGCGGCTTCCGTGACCCAGATCGAGATTCTTCCCAAACCGCTTGCAAAACGGGGAAACGACAATCCATGGCCTTTCTGGCCCAATACACTCCGCACGTCCAGTTCACATCTCGAAGGATGCGAAAGAAGATGGGGTCTTGCCACGAAGCGATTCATTGGGACCAACGGAAACCTCACAGGAGTGGAAGTAATACAGGTTGAATGGGTTCGCGATAACGGACGCATGATTATGAAAGAGATTCCCGGAACCAATGAGCTTATCGAGGCCGACCTCGTGCTGCTTTCGATGGGATTTTTATCACCGCTGCATGCAGGATTGCTCGATAGCCTGGGTGTCGAATACGATCAGCGCGGAAATATCAAATCAACAGACAGTACCACCAACCTGGATAAGATTTTTGTTGCAGGTGATGTCACAAGAGGGGCAAGTCTTGTGGTCTGGGCCATTCGTTCAGGCCGCGATGCCGCGAAAAAAATTCATGAATTTGTCATGAAATGAACATGAATAACAACGAAGCCGATTCATTTAGTTGAACCGGCTTCGCTGCTTAAATATACGCTGTTGTTCGAAGCATACCCGATGCTTTTATCAGAGAGAAAAAACTCTCTATTTTATGTCAATTATCATTGATAAAGAATAATTCCGACCCCTGTTAAAAATGAATTCAGTTGCATTTCCATTTAAAGGCCGATTTAAATGTTCGTAATAAGCAACGTCAAGGAAATTTTGTACCCCTGCGACAATATTAACATATTGAAGAAGTTTATACGAAATATTTGCATCCATAACGGTAAATGAAGGTGTTTCTTTTTCACCAAACCCGGTAGAAATTCTATCTTGTTTTAATACATGTCTTAATAATATTTCTGAATTCAGTTTATCCTTTAAGTGTTTGCCGGCTAATGAATATCTTAATTCAAGTGGAGCAATTTCGGGTAATGGTTGGTCGTTTTCTTCATTTACACCATAGGTATATGCTATTCCGGCTTGATGCCGGATACCAAAAATAAGATACTGTTTCCAATTTATTTCAAAACCTGTTTTAAAGGCATTGGTTGCATTCAGAAATTGGCGTACACCCGGGCTACTTGCCAATCTTGGTTTTATCTCCGGACGGATAACCGATGTTACGTAATTTTGTGACCAGGAAACAAAACCATCAATATTAATATACGTTTTTTCGCTCTTTACTTCAAAAATCAAATCGGCCTGATTATTAATTTCAGGTTTAATTTGTGGATTTCCCAATAATTCATAAGCATCCCGACCAATAGAGAAGTAGTTAATGTACCTTTCAGTTAAACTGCCGCTTCTTTGTGAACGTCCTAACCACAACTTTAATGCATACTTGCTGCCGAAATTCTTGATTATGCCCAGACTAACACTTGGATTTATTTGATTTTCTGTGGTTTGGGAATAAATTTTCGTAAATTCGGCTACAGTATCTTTTGCATTTGAATTATTCAATTCTAACCTTCCGGCTATAACGTAAAGAAAGCTATTGGTATTGATGTTGGTTTCTGCAAAAATGCCGCCTCTGCTTATCGTACTGTTCTGCCATATATTATCTGTAAAAATTTTGCCTGCATTTGCTCCTGTTAACATTTCTCTTGTACGGCTTCCTTCCGCATTCTCGATTCGCAGATCAATTCCGGCATAAGTTGTAGCATTTTTCATCTTCCAGGTGCCTTCGGATCTGCCACCATAAGTTAATGTTTGTGCCGGCGATTTTGTGTTAACAGTTCGGGGATTTAATTGCTTTAATAAATTATCCATTAAATGGTCAACATGTGTTGCATAAATTGATGTCTTCCACGATACAAGGTTCCGGTTTTTTAATCCTAAATTATGCTGTGCATTAAACATCCAGGTATCATCCTTGCGCAAATCCATGGGCAGGGCTGGAAAATCAACATCTTTTCCCAAATTATGATTGACAGATAAAACAAAGGACTGGTTTTCAGTCAATTTTATTGCTAAATTTGTTCCAAAACTGCCGCGAATAAAATCAGACTGAACAATATCATTGTTACCATCCTTATAATCATCGCCTTGTGACCAGGAGCCAAAAATATTTAAATCGATTCTCTTTCCGGATATACCTAAAAGACCTTCGCTGCGAACTATATTTCCATTATTTTCGTAGGTGCCTGCTAAGCGTCCGAATGTTTTAATTTTATCGCTGAAAACAGGTTCAGCCGTCAGAAAATTGATTGTTCCGCCAAACGAATTACCATATCTTAGCGAATAAGGGCCTTTTAAAATCAGTATATTTTCTATTGTGTTCAGCGGTATCTGACTGGTTACCGGATCCATTCTACTCGGACAAGCGGCTGATGCACTGAATGAACCATTCATTACAATGTTGAGCTGGTCGTACTTAAAACCACGTAACACGGGATCGAAACCATACGAACCGCTTTTTTTTATGCTGTTGATTGAAATGTCGGAACTTAGAACCGCGCCGGCATCGTGATTCAATTTATCAAGGTAGTTTAATTCGATTTTTTTTATTTCATTCTTTGAATGCAACGCAACTATCGAAACAGGTTGAAGGTTTATAAATATTCTCTCTTTCCGTATTTTTCCTTCGCGAAATGCTCTTTTAACTTCTTCATCATCCAATACCCATGGCCCGTAACTTATATGCGACAATTTTAACTTTTCGCCAGCTTTGTATTCAAAATGAATCATTCCATTAGAGTCGGACAGACCTGTATGAGTGGAATATTGAAAACTTGCACCCGCAATAACAGCATTTTCTGACAGGTCGAGCAATTGTAATGCTTTTGTTGATTGAGCATATGATAACGCATGTATTAATATAAAGATCACTATAATACATGAAATTTTAAAGTTATTCATCCTTCTATTTTTTTAATTACAGGTCTGATAATATAAAAGACCACTACGACTAATAGAATATATGCATAAATTCTGTACTTCATTTATCTTTAATACATCTGACTGATAATCCGTTTGACTTATTCATTTTTAAATAGCGGACCTCCATGGATTGATTGTTCAACATTAATGAATAAATCATATTGCTTTTTTTGACTTCCACAGGTTCGGTATTTGCCCACCACTGGCATTTGGAGCCAAGTTCTTTAAATTCTCCTTTCTCATTACGATATCCTCCGGGAAGAGCTGCAAATCCGATATTATCAGTGCCGTTCAATGATTTCCATCCGGTTTTACTTTTCAATTTCGTACCTGCAATATCTACGCCCAATAAATTCTTTACCAGCTTGCTCCAATCAGGGCTTGCGGGTACTTGCCAGCCTTTTGAGGCCAGACCGCGAGGATCATTAACAGCATACCAGTTGTATAAATTGCCGAATTTTTTCCTGTTTTCAGGATCATTGTTAAAATAACACCATGCGGGTTTACCTTCATCTCCTGCCTTGATCCATTCTTCGTCAGTTTTGGCTTCAGGTATGACATCCCCATTTAGGAAATATGTCACATTCAGATTAGTTGCAGTCCACTCCTGCATCCCGTATTTTATAGTCTTATATTCATTCCCGTCACAGTCTTTAAGCGATTGTGCCTGTGCGGAATGGATACAAAACAAGATCACTAAGATTGAAAGTCCTGATAATACTTTTACGGATGTTGTGTTCATAATTTTATTTTTAAGTGATTAACAAATTCAAATTTTACAATTCCACGGCCTCCTTAACAGGTTCCCCTTTCCTTAATATCAACTCACTATTAAGCAGATATACACCAGAGGTCACCACTGATTTTATTTCTCCGAGGCCCGATAAAATCAAAACAGAATCTTCTGATTGTATACCTGTTGTTACATTTCTTGCTGAAAACGAACCATCATCATTCCGTATCCAGATCCGGCTTCCGTTTTTATCCACAATTATTGATGAAACAGGAACTACGATTCCACTGTCCTTGTGTGGTTGAACACTCATTAGTGCAAGCATACCTGGGTACAGGTTCCGATGTGGGTTATCTATTACCGACCTGATCGAAGTTACATTTTTCCCTGGTTCACATGAAGGATTGATAAAACAGATATTCGACTGAATTGTTAAATTTTCGGCAGCCGGAACAGTTACAGTCGATGGCAAGCCCACATGCAAAGATGGAAGGTCGTCCGGATAAACCTGAGCCTCCACCCATAATTGATTATCATCTGCAAGATCAAATAAGGTTTGTCCACCATTAACATACTGACCCTCTGTAATGTTGATGGATCTGATCGTTCCCGCAACAGGACTATATATTGTTACAGCTAATAATACTTTCCCATCCTTTCTGAGCTGAGTAATCTGTGCCGGAAGCATTCCCAGCAGTAATAATTTATCTTCGAGGGTTAAGCTGGGCTCATACCGACCTGAAAAATTCCAGTTATTGCGTTGGAGGGTAAAATATTCGCGTTCAGCTGCAATAAGATCATCACTATAAAACTGGTAAAGTGAATCTCCTTTTTTGACATAATCACCCGTGTTTTTGAAATAAAGCTTTTGTATTCTTCCTGTAGCACGGGAAGTGATATTTACTACACTTTGTTCATTAATTTTAAGAACACCTGTAAATAGCAGTTTATGACCTATAGAGCCTTCATTTATTTCTGCAACCTTGATGTTGGCTAATTGTATTTGTGCATCACTTAGCGTGATATTATTCGCCGGCACGATCTCACCACTTTGTTCCGTTTTTTGTTTGCACGAAAGGAATGGAATGAAAAATACCAGGACAATTGCAGCCAATTCTGTCGTGTTGAAATGTTTTATCATTTTGAATTAGTTTTTACTACTTTACTATTACATCCTAAAACTCAGGTTCATTTTATCGTTAATCAGGATTAATAAAACTATCGCTATCGGTTAATAATAAGGCATTAGAGGCAATTTGAGAATTCTCATTAATTCCAGATAGCACTTCAACTTTATCACCGGTATGTACTCCGGTTTTTATTGTTTTTGCGGTAAACCTGCCGTTGTTCATCAAGAAAACCGACTGATTTTGTCCCAGGTTTATAACCGAAGAGCTTGGAACCCAAAGTGCATTATGGTTCCCGGTCAGGATCTTACCTTGTATTTGTCTGCCTGGTTTCAGTAGTCCTTCTTTATCTGTAAGAAAAATTTTCACTAATTGAAAAAGTCCCCCGTTAAAAGGCTCTACTCGGAATATGGTTGCATCAAACGGTCTTTCGGGGAAAGCTGATTCTGTCAGAATCACTTTTTGTCCGGTTTTTAACAACCCTACGTCCTGGGTTCTGACCCTCAGATCGGCTCTGAGCGATTTGAGATTTACAATCTTAAATAACGGAGTACCGGTTTCAATGGTCAACCCTTCGTTAAATCCTATTCCCCCGCTGAATGGCAAGTCGCGCTCCTCACCACGATTGAATGAGAAATAGTTCTCCGGGTCAAAATCAGCGCGGACGGCATACCCTTCTGCATCACTATACACCGCTAAATGATAGTCTGGCTTCACCATCCTTTTTAATGAATCTATTTGACCTTTAGAGAGACCGAGAAGCTTCAGCCATTCACGTGCTTCGACCGTAAGACTATCCTGATCGGGATACGCCTGAATTAATTTTACATAGCCCCACCGGTCGGTATAGATATCCGGGCAATAAATCTCGTAAATTTTTTGACCTATGCCAATTGGTTGATACTGGTATTTGACAAATGATCTTTCAACCAATCCACCAAAGCGCGCACTTACTGTTTGAATTCTACGCGAATCAAAATTGATGATCCCGGATGCCTCAATTACCAAAGGAAGATCTGCATGAAAAGGATTCACGGTAGCAAAAGAGCCAAGAACTGATTCATTAACAGGACGGACTACATCAATAAGCAATGAGTCTGCACTGTTGCTATCGTGATCAATCTTTTCAATCAGAAACATACCGCAGATGGGACAATCGCCTGGCTCATCCTTGATAACGTCAGGATGCATTGAACAGACGAATTGTTTTTTTGAAGTCAACAAAGACTGATCAATCTTTTCAATCAGGAACATACCGCAGATGGGACAATCCCCTGGTTCATCTTTAATAACTTCAGGATGCATCGAACAGACAAACTGCTTTTTTATAGCCGGCCTAACCGGTTCATTCCCAGAACCGGCATTTTTCTGCTTATTGCTGACATATGCCATTGCAATCGTTATAGCTGCTAACAGCAGAAATGCAGAAATAACTAATGTCACACCCTTTTTAGTTACCATAGTTACTTAATTTTGTCCAACTATTTGGAACATTTCAATATTGCAGGAATCGAATTCGATTTAGATTTTCCGATATAATTTATGAATATCACGCCGAATATTCAAATCTACGGTCTAATAATCTTAATTGCAGCATGTTTGCGTAGTTCCCTTTCTTTTGTTATTTCAAAAATTACGGGTGTTACCAGCAGGACATAAATAGTGGAAGTTACTAATCCTCCGATTAAAGGCAGCGTAATCGGAAGCATCACATCACTTCCAACTCCCGTTGACCATAAAACGGGGAATAAGCCGAACAGAGAGACAGATACCGTCATGATCTTTGGCCTTAAACGTTTGACAGCACCTTTGATGACATATTCATGAACATCGTTAAAGCTTATCGACGCAGATGAGTTTCCGTTTTTTATTACCAGCTCCTCCATGGCTTCATTGAGGTAAATTGTCATAAGCATTACTGTTTCAATTGCCATACCGAATAAAGCAATAAAGCCGACTGCAACAGCCACCGAAAGGTTGATTCCATAAAAATAGACAATATAAACTCCTCCAATCAATGCAAAAGGAACGGTAATAAGTGTTATCAATGCTTCTTTAAGAGACCCATAGGTAAAATAGACAACAAGCAGGATGATCAATACTACGATGGGTATGATAATCATCAGTTTGCGCGTTGCCCGAATCTGGCTTTCATATTGGCCGCTCCATTCAAGGTAATATCCTTTTGGCAATGTTTTAATCACCTCTTCCAGTTTCTGTTTGCACTCCTGAACGGTACTGCCCAAATCACGATCGCGCACATTGAAAAGTACAGCACCTCTTAACATGGCATTTTCCGAATTAACCATAGGTGGACCTTCAGTAATTGCGATATCTGCTAATACTGACAGAGGAATCGGACCCGATACAGGGCTTTGCACCAGAATCCTTCGGATAGCTTCAAGATTATTCCGATAATCCTGAGCAAAACGAACGTTGACATTAAATCTTCTCCTTCCTTCAACTGTAGTGGTAACGTTTACGCCACCTAAGGCGGATTCGATAATTAAGTTTACATCATCAACGCTCAATCCATACTTTCCAATGGCATCACGCTTGATTGTTATATCGATAAATTTGCCACCGGTAATGGGATCAACATACAAATCCTTTACTCCCTGGATATTCCCAAGATAACTTTTCAGCTTGTTAGAGAGGAAATAAATCGAATCAAGGTTTTGACCATATACTTTTAATCCGACGTCAGTTCTGACACCCGTTGAGAGCATATTGATCCGGTTTATGATTGGCTGAGTCCAGCCATTTACGACACCCGGTATCTGAAGCTTTGCATTCATCTCCAGAAGTATATCCTCCTTTGTTAAACCTGGCCTCCAATCCTTCTGAGGCTTTAATAAGATGATTGTTTCGATCATACTGATCGGAGAATTATCTGTTGCCGAACTCGCTCTGCCAGCTTTACCCAATACATTTTCAACCTCCGGTATGGATTTAATGATTTTGTCCTGAACCTGCAGGATACGCTTTATTTCACTGTTGGAAACATCAGGAAGAGTCACCGGCATAAACAATAGTGAACCTTCATCAAGCGGAGGAACAAACTCAGTGCCTAAACTAAAATACATTGGTATACTGATCAGCAGTGCAAGGATATTTACTGCTATTGTCGTTTTGCGCCATTTCAGGCATAGTTTCAATATTGGTGTGTATATTAGTTCCATAAACCGGGTAACCGGATTCTCACTTTCTCGTTTAAGTTTACCTTTCAGGAAAAAGGTGATCAAAACAGGGGTAAGGGTAATGGCAAGGAATGCATCAACCAACAGAATAAAGGTTTTGGTATAGGCTAATGGATGAAACATCTTTCCTTCCATCCCTGTGAGCATGAAAACCGGCAGGAATGAAGCAATCACAACTATGGTTGAGTAGAAAACACCTGGTCCGACCTGCCTGGAAGCCTTTTCTATAATGGATGTACGCTGTTCCTTATTCATCAGTGGATACTTTGATTTTATACTATATTTATCCTGATCAGGTAACTTATTCACTGGCATTATCAGCTTCATTTGCCAGACGCCGGTATGAATTTTCAACCATTACAATACTATCATCAACAATTACCCCGATCGCCAAAATAATTCCGGTAAGAGACATGATGTTTGATGAAATATTAAATGCATTCAGCAATATAAAAGCTACTGCAATAGAGATTGGCATCTGAATAAGAATAATCAGGGCACTGCGCCAATGAAATAAAAAGAAGAGTACTACAAGAGAAACTGCTATCATTTCCTCAACCAGTGTCCCTTTAACTGATTTCACGGCATCTTCAATCAGTGTACTACGATCATAGACTATTTTAAAGGTAATGCCAGCCGGAAGTCCTTTGGTAACTTCCTTCATTTTTTCCTTGACTGCCATTATTACTTTATCGGCATTTTCATTATAACGCATCACGACAATACCTCCGACAACCTCACCCTCTCCATTCTCATCAAATATTCCAAGCCTGAGATCACTTCCCTCGTGGACAGATCCAATATCCTGGATACGTATTGGGACACCGTTATATACTCCCACAGCAATTTTTTCAATATCTTCAGGATGTTTAATGTAACCGAGTCCCCTTACCATATACCCAATATCTGACATCTCAAACTTCCGACCGCTTACATCATTGTTATTCTCGCGTGTTGCTTTAAGAACATCACCCAATGGAATATTATAATAGTTAAGTTTATGGGGATCTACCAATATCTGATATTGCTTCTGAAATCCGCCGAAAGAGGCTACCTCACTTACACCGGGAACCGTCTGAAGTGCAAATTTTACATACCAATCCTGGAGCGCCCTAAGTTCACCTAGGTCATATCCCTGGCTGTTTAATGTATACCAAAAAATATGACCTACCCCCGTGCCATCAGGCCCAAGAGAGGAGGCAACTCCATCAGGCAGTAGTTGTTGTGCGGAACTTAGCCGCTCAAGAACACGTGTTCTGGCCCAATAAATTTCTGCCTCATCTTCGAAAATAATATAAATGAAACTCATTCCGAACATCGAAGTTCCCCTGATATTTTTGACTTTAGGAATCCCCTGGAGATTTGACACCAGAGGATAAGTTATCTGATCTTCAATGACCTGAGGACTTCGCCCGGGCCATTCTGTAAACACAATTACCTGATTTTCTGATACATCTGGTATTGCATCAATCGGGTTAGTGCCAACAGAAAAGATACCAAAGGTAAACAGGACGGCCGCTAAAACCAAGACGACATAACGGTTTTGCAATGAAAAAGAAATAATTTTTTCAACCATAATAGATTCTAATTATCGTAAATTATCCGGTTTAATCAGCCTGTCTATAATCATACGTATAATTAAAAAGTTTGGTTTCAAACTGGCAGAACATAACCGGGCATTGTTTACTTTTCAATCATTAACTGAACATGACTAATTTTAGAATAGAAACTTGAATATTTATTTATAAGTTACCCCAGCCAAAGCCGGGGTAACCCAATCAACTGAATTTCAGAGAAGACCTCAGTTCATCATAAACAATTATCTTATTTTAATGAACTTACCAGTGATCAATAGATCATTCCACCTCAGGTAGTAGAGATACGTCCCTGCGGGAAGTGATTTTTCAAAGAGTACGGTTTGGGTTATTCCTGCTTCGACATCTGCATCAAAAATTCTGGCAATACGCTGACCATTCATTGACGTGATATCGAGTGTTACTTTTGCATTATCGCTGA
>JBBRGI010000011.1:0-25871 GCA_038240855.1 Bacteroidales bacterium
AATAATTAATAACTTTTTATTGGGCGAAAATCCATTTATTATGATGGAATTTGGTATATTTGACTAAAGCAATTTTTGTGTTTTACATTTTTGCATTATTCCCTTATCCAACCCAATCCAATGAAACACACCATTCGTCTCAGCCTGTCTGTTTTAGTCTGTTTTCTGTTAATTACTTGTCGTACAGGAAGTAAGAAAAATGTCTCCGATGCTGTTTCCTACACCGAGTACATCTCTGCCTATACCTCCGGGGTCATAAGCATCACGGATGATATCCGGATCAACCTCAATTCAATGCCTGATCAGGCTATCCGGGAAGAACTTCCGGCTAATCTTATTCAGTTAGACCCTGAGGTTTCGGGTAAAACATCCCTGGCTGACGGGCACACCGTGGTATTTCATCCCGACAAACCGTTTCGTTCAGGTCAGGAATATAATGTTTCCTTTAATTTGGGAAAAATACGGGCTGTTCCCGATAAACTGAAGCGTTTTACTTTTGATGTCAAAACAATCGAGGCCGATTTTTCTGTGGAAATTGGCGGGGTTCGGAGCATCCGAATAAATGGTGAGGTAAAAACGGAAATTGGGGGATCAATTACAACCAGCGATCAATTTCCTGTCGAAATGGTGGAAAAGATGATTCATGCAGAACAGGATGGTACGTCACTACCTATCCGATGGGAGCACACAACGAACCGGACAATTCACCAGTTTTTCTCAACGGATGTAAAACGCACCAATGATCCTGGCAAAGTTAAGATACGATGGGACGGAACACCTATTGGAACAGATCGCAAAGACGATCAGGAACTGGTAATACCCGCAATTGGTGATTTCAGTTTGATAGGTAATAAAGCAGTAGTAGGATCAAATCCTTATGTTGAACTTATTTTCTCTGATCCGTTGGATCCCGACCAGGAAACGGAGGGATTGTTTATGATGGAAGGCATTGATTTTGAGGTTTCAATTGAAGATAACCGGGTCAGGCTTATCCTTCGCCAGGATGTTATTGGTGAACGAAAACTCGAAATATTTGAAGGGTTAAAAAATTATGCCGGTTATAAACTTGGTAAACACGAGTTGGTCACAGTGTCACTTGAGGCAACCAAACCAGCCATCCGGTTTATTGGGAAAGGTAATATTGTTCCGTCTTCCAACGGGTTGGTTATTCCTTTTGAAGCAATAAACCTTAATGCCGTAGGAATAAGGATCGTCAAGATATTTGCGGGTAACTACCACCAGTTTTTCCAGGCGAATAATCTGGATGGAGACAATTCACTTAAAAATGTTGGGCGTCCTGTTTATCGAGGGGTACTTCCCCTGGCGGGAGCACATGTTATTGTCTTAAATAAATGGAGTGCTTACAGTTTGGATATTAGTGAACTGATAAAGGTTGAGCCGGGTGCAATCTACCAGGTTCAGCTTTCAATGCGGCCCGAATTCTCCCTTTATCCCTGCAGCGACGATGCCCCGATTAAAAGCGTTAAACGAAAAGCTGAAACGGATTATGAGAAAAAATGGCTTTCCGGTTCATATATTGATGAAAGTGAAGCTTGGGGGGAATATGAGGGAAATCAGTACGATTGGCAGAACAGGAACAATCCCTGTTACCTTTCCTATTTTATACAGAACCGGAATACTACCAAAAATGTGATCGCCTCGAATATTGGGCTGCTTGCAAAACGGGGTATGGATAATCAGATGCTGGTCGTTGCGACAAATCTTTTAACAGCGGAGCCACAACCCGGCACTGAGATTTCTGTTTTTGACTACCAGTCACAGGTGATCACATCCGGGCAAACCGGTGCCGATGGTATGATTATGCTTACAATCGACAGGACTCCTTTCCTGATCGTTGCCAAAAAGGATCAGGATATCGGTTACCTAAAAATCAGCGATGAAGCCTCTTTACAACTCAGCAGGTTTGACGTCAGCGGCAGCGAGGTGCAAAAGGGACTAAAGGGATTTCTTTACGGGGAACGTGGTGTATGGCGACCCGGCGATTCATTGTTTGTATCGCTGATTATCCAGGAAAAGACCATGAAACTCGCGCCGGAACATCCGGTTATTTTTGAGTTATATACTCCCACGGAACAACTCGATCAAAAAATAGTGATGCCTCTTAACGGAAACATTACTACGTTGAAAACAGCTACAAAGGCCGAGGCTCCAACGGGTAACTGGCGTCTAGTCGCGAAAGTTGGCGGTGCAGAATTTACAAAGCGAATCAGGATTGAGACAGTGAAACCAAACCGGCTTAAACTGCTATTTAGCACAATACCCGAACAGCTTCAGGCAGGTCAGACAAAACAGGTTGCAACACTAAATGCAAAATGGATGCATGGAGCACCGGCACCGTCTATGAAAGCTAAAGTTGAGATGTTGCTGAAGAAAGGGAAAACAGTATTTCCCCGATTTTCGAATTATGTTTTCGATAGTCAGGTTGTCAAATTTGAATCGGCAGAAAAGACGATCTTTGAGGGCACCCTGAATGAAAATGGGGACGCTGTTATTCCCCTCGATTTAGGTTCATTGGCCAATGCACCGGGGAAACTCGAGGCCGTTTTTACCACGCGTGTTTTTGAGCCGGGAGGTGATTTTAGTATTTCACAGTTTAATAAACCGGTATCTCCTTTCCCCAAATATGTTGGTATGCGGTTTCCTGACGAAGATCCAAAGAGAGCATTGCTTTCGTCGGGTAAAGTCAATGAACTGGAACTCGTTGTTGTGGATCCAGCGGGGATGCCGATGGAATCCATGGTAGAAATTAATGCTTATAAAATAAACTGGCGCTGGTGGTGGGATGCTTCTGATGATTATCTGGGCAACTTTGTGTCACAGGAACATTATAAACCCTTCCTGACAAAAAAAGTGAACACTTCCTCGGGAAAGGTTTTCCTTGAATTCACTGTATCGAACCAGGATTGGGGCCGTTACCTCTTTGTTGCCAAACTTCCCGGCGGACATAGTGTTTCACGGACTATCTACCTCGATTGGCCATATGGCAGTGCCGCCGACCTGAAAAGTGGTGGTGCAACGATGTTGAGTTTTTCAGCCGATAAGGAAAAATACAATGTTGGCGATGAGATTTCAGTCAGTTTTCCAGGCTCAAAAGATGGAAAGGCCCTTGTTTCAATCGAAAATGGTTCTGCTATCCTAGATAAATTCTGGATTGATACAAAAGAGGGACAAACCAGGGTGAGTTTCAAAGCCAAACCCGAAATGGCACCGAATATTTATCTCTCCATTACCTATCTTCAACCTCATGGACAAACCGTTAACGATCGCCCGATACGTCTTTACGGTGTGATCTCCATTAGTATAGAAAATACTGAAACACATATAGTTCCGGTTATAAAGGTGCCGGATGAACTTCGTTCGCAACAGCCTTTCACCGTAGAGGTGAGTGAGAAAAGCGGATTGGCAATGAATTATACCCTTGCGGTTGTCGATGAGGGTCTACTCGACATTACCGGGTTTAAAACCCCTGATCCCTGGAATGTTTTCTTTGCCCGGGAGGCTTTGGGTGTAAAAACTTGGGACCTTTATGATTATGTTCTGGGTGCCTACGGCGGAACATTGGAGAAGCTTTTCGCGGTTGGTGGAAGCGACCAGTTGCCCGATCCTTCTAAACAAAAAGCACAACGTTTCAAACCGGTTGTCAGGTTTCTCGGTCCTTTTAAACTGGAGCGGAATGCAAAACACCGGCAAACCATTACATTACCACAATATACAGGTTCGATACGGTTCATGGTGGTAGCTGCCTCGGATAATGCCTTTGGAGCAACCGAAAAAGCTGTTCCGGTTCGCGATCCGCTGATGATCCTGGCTACTGTTCCCCGTGTAATCGGGATAAACGAAATCATCGAACTGCCTGTTTCTGTGTTTGTCCAGGATCAGGGGATTAAAGAAGTTGAGATCTCCGTGGTAGCGAATTCATTGCTGTCGGTAAGCGGAACGGATAAACAGATCATAACTTTTGGTGCACCTGGCGAAAAGGATGGTCAGTTTAGTTTACGGTCAGGTACAGCAACAGGCATTGGGATGATTACTGTCACTGCGCGCTCGGGTAACGAAAAGGCGATTTACAGCGTTGAAGTCGACATTCGTAATCCAAACCCGATGATGGTAACGAGTCAGACCGACTTCGTAAAGAGCGCTCAACTAAAACAGTTTGCATTGCTGCCATTCGGGGCTCCCGGAACAGGATCGACAACCGTTGAAGTGTCGGCCTCACTACCTATGAACCTGGGTAAACGACTCGATTACCTGGTTAATTATCCACATGGCTGCATTGAACAAACTGTTTCATCCGCATTTTCACAACTGTTTATTAATCAGTTTGTCAATCTCGATCTGAAGCAGAAACAGGAGGTAGTGTCGAATATCAAAGCTGGAATCGATCAACTTCGTAAATTCCAGCTTGCTGATGGTAGTTTTACCTATTGGCCAGGTCATAATTATCCTTCATTATGGGGAACATCGTGGGCCGGGAATTTTATGCTGGAGGCCGAAAATCTTGGTTTTGTAATTCCGGGTGATCTTAAAAAACGATGGTTGAATTATCAGAAAAATGCTGCAAATTACTGGCGCAGAGATTTTAGTGACAGGGGGATGGTGCTTGATCAGGCTTACCGGCTTTATACGCTTGCATTGGCTAAGTCGCCTGCAATCGGAGCAATGAACCGGCTGCGTGAGATGCCCGAACTGCCCTTGGAAGCCCGTTGGAAACTTGCTTCGGCGTATGTTATGGCCTCGAGGCCTGAAGTGGCTGAAAAACTGGTCGATATGACCAAACTGGAACCATCGGAATACCGTACTGAAGGGATTACTTTTGGTTCATCATTGCGCGATCGTGCTATACTTCTCGAAACTTTGACCTTGATGAATAAAAAGACAGAAGCATTCAGTGTGGCAAAAGCTATATCGGGAGCGTTATGCAGTAATCAATGGATGAGTACTCAAACAACGGCAAACTGTCTGTTGGCAATGTCAAGGTTCGCAGGAGGGAATACAAGACCGGATGACCGTTTTAAATTCAGATTGTCGGTTAACGACAAACCAGAGGAAATTAGTATTGATAAAGTTGCCTATTCAAGGACGCTTCCTGAGTTTGAAGGGAAATTGGGACTTAAAGTTGAAAATTTGGCGGGATATGATTTATATGTCACAATTATTCAAAAAGGTATTCCCCTTAGAGTCGATGTCCCCGCAAAACAAAGCGGTCTGAAACTGTCTGTTGCTTACCTTAGTTCGAATGGAAATTCCGTTGATATTACCAATCTTCCGAAAGGTACTGATTTCACTGCGATTGTAAGGGTTAAAAATATAGGTTTTATGGAGGTTGAAAATCTGGCGCTTACACAGGTTTTTCCTTCCGGATGGGAAATCATCAATGAACGGTTATTCGGGGGTGAGGTAGGATCGGCTTTTGATTACCGCGATATTCGTGATGATCGTGTATACACCTATTTCAATCTGAAAATGAATGAGCAGAAGGAATTTAAGGTGAAGCTCACTGCAACCTATGCAGGCGCCTACTTTTTACCTCCTGTACTATGCGAAGCGATGTACAATAATGCTGTTTCGGCCAATAATACAGGAATGAAGGTGGTGGTAGCAAAATGAACCTCCAGCTAAAGCAGGAGGGCAATTCATGGGAGCAGATTTTTTAAATAAGGCTGTATGAATTGCCACGGGCTTTAGCCCGTGGAATGCAAATTGAAATCAAAAGGGGCTTTAGCCCAACTATTTAAAGGGAATGAATTCAATATGACAATTACTCTTTCGGCTAAAGCCGGATCTTGCACTTGAATTTTATTTGTCCTCCAGCTAAAGCAGGAGGCAATTCATGGGTGTAAATTTTTATTAGATACTTTCAACATTTTATTATCCCAGGCATTATGGCACATGTAAAGGTTTATATTCACTTTGTATGGAGTACGAAAAACAGAGAACCGATTCTTAAAACAAAAGAATTAAGGAAAAAAGTTTGGCAACATATCCGTCAAAATGCAAAAGAGAAAGGGATATTTATTGATTTTATCAATGGACATGCGGAACATTGTCATTGTTTAATTTCATTAGGAGTTGATCAGACCATTGAGAAAATCATGCAATTGGTAAAAGGAGAGTCAGCGTATTGGATTAATAAAATGCAGTTAACCGAATCAAAATTTGAATGGCAGGATGAATATTTTGCTGTTTCAGTTTCAGAGTCAATCTTGGATAAAGTCCGGAATTATATTAAAAATCAGGAGGAGCATCATACAAAAAAAACATTTCAGGAAGAGTATGATGAGTTCATGGAAAAATATGGATTTAAAAAATTTAAAGGATAATTGGGCTTTTATTTGTCCTACAGCTAAAGCAGGAGGCAATTCATGTAGGCTTTATGAATTGCCACGGGCTTTAGCCCATGGAATGCAAATTGAAATCAAAAGGGGGCTTTAGCCCAACTAATGAAAGGGAATGAACCTCCAGAAAATTGATTAATGATTTTGAAAATTATTCGAAAACACAAAATAGCTGTTTTTTTGATTGTAATGGGAATCCTGTTCCTTATGTTTCCTGTAACCCATTTTGATGTGCCTTATAGTGCTGTAATTGAGGCAAATGATGGAACTATGCTCAGCGCCAGAATTGCTTCCGACGGACAATGGCGCTTTCCACGTAAAGATACACTGCCCGAAAAATTCAAAAAATGTATTATCTGCTTCGAGGATAAGCGGTTTTATTTTCATCCGGGAATCGATCCGTTCTCAGTTTCAAGAGCTGTGGTGCAAAATTTCCGGACAGGGAAAATTGTGAGCGGGGCAAGCACCTTATCTATGCAGGTTGTGAGGCTTTCGCGGAAAGGGAAGCACCGCACTCATTGGGAAAAAGTGATCGAAATGGCATTGACTCTTCGGCTGGAGTCCGCAAAATCGAAAAACAGAATACTCTCTCTTTATGCGGCGCATGCTCCTTTTGGAGGAAATGTGGTAGGACTGGAGGCGGCGGCCTGGCGCTATTTCGGCTGCCCCGCAGAGCAACTTTCATGGGGCGAATCGGCAGGACTGGCAGTTTTGCCGAATGCACCCTCACAGATTTCGCCGGGTAAGAATGGGGATCAACTAAAAATAAAGCGGGATAGATTATTGCATAATTTGTTGATAAATAATACGATAGATTCACTGACCTTTGACCTGTCAGTTTCGGAACCTTTGCCCGGAAAGCCGGAACAATTGCCCGACCTGGCACACCATCTTATGAATAAATGCGCCACTCCTGCAAACAATACCATTGTAAGAACTTCGGTTGACAGGGGATTACAGCTTGCTGCACAACGTATTATCGACCAGCATATGCCCCGACTGAAGGGTAATCACATAAACAATGCAGCCTGCATCGTGGCAGAGATTAAAACGGGGAAAATTCTGGCCTATATCGGGAACGCAGACTGGAAAGATCCACATGGCGGAGCAGTAAATATGATTGAAGCCCGGCGAAGTACAGGAAGTATCCTTAAACCTTTTTTGTACGCGGCGATGCTCGACGATGGTAAAATATTGCCCAATTCTCTTGTGCCTGACCTGCCGCTTTATTTTTCGGGATATGCACCACAAAATTTTGATATGCAATTCCGGGGAGCAGTTCCTGCCTCCGAAGCTTTATTCCGTTCCCTGAATGTTCCTGCAGTATTTATGCTCAAAAGTTATACGCCTTTTCGGTTCCTGAACATTCTGAAACGGATAGGCCTCAGCACATTCAATAATGATGCGGGGTATTACGGTCTTTCGCTGATTCTTGGCGGGGGAGAAGCGACGCTCCTTGAACTTGTATCGGCTTACGGGTCAATGGCCGGTGTACTCAACAGGTATAATGATAAAGGCGTTTATCACTCTGCTGATTATCGTTCAATTGATTATCGTTTGACAAAAGATAACCCGAAATTACCTGATGGTAAATTTGTATTTCGCGCGGCTTCGATTTGGCAGACATTTAATACACTCACTGAAGTAAATCGTCCCGAAGAGGAGAGTGGCTGGCAGCAACTTTCGTCTTCAGGCAGGCTTGCATGGAAAACAGGTACCAGTTTTGGTTTCCGTGATGCCTGGGCGATTGGTGTAAACCCGGATTATGTGATTGGTGTCTGGGTTGGAAATGCCAGTGGGGAAGGGCGACCTGGGTTAACCGGGGGTACTGCTGCTGCACCCATACTTTTTGAGCTCAGTGCCTTGCTCAATTCCAACCATTGGTTCGAAAAGCCACTATCCGGAATGTTACCCGTTACGGTTTGTCGCGAAAGTGGTTACAGGGCTTCAGTCTTATGTAATGAAACAGATACCGTGATGGTTCCTGCCTCATGTCTTAACAGCGCACCTTGTCCCTATCACCTGAGAATTCACCTCGATGCTAACCGTCAATACCTGGTGAATGCTTCGTGTTATCCGCAGAATCAGATTATTAATGAAAACTGGTTTGTTCTCCCCCCGGCAATGGAGTATTATTACCGTAAGTACCATCCTGGATACCGGGCGATCCCGCCCTGGTTACCAGCGACACGACAGGGAAATGAAATCCAGATGGTCGAGCTGATTTATCCCGATGACCGTTTGATGGTGTATCTTCCAAAAGATACTGAAGGGAAGAAGGGGCAGGTAATTTTCCAGGCGGCGCACAGGCGGACCGGAGCTACCATTTTCTGGCATCTTGATGATGATTTTCTCGGAAGTACGCGCGATATTCATCAGTTGGCAGCATCTCCTTCGCCGGGTAATCATAAACTGATGATTGTTGATGAACTCGGAAACAGCAGTACCCGGAATTTTAAGGTGGTGGAGTAACCTTAAATAAGAATCTTTTGAAAAATCAAGTTGAAATAAAACGCTCCTCCAACGATCAAACTTCACTCCGCATGACAATGCGGTTCCTCATTCGGTGACCATCGTTAGTATTTAGTCTTGGAGATACTAGCATGAAATAGGGAGTCGAATCTGAAAGACTTAAGAGTTGAAGAATGCTGCATTAAACCTTTTTATTTGAGCACAATCCAAAGGGAAATTTCAATTGTAATATTTAAATGGATTTTAAAAATTAGTAATTATGAGAGCAAAAATTTTGAGTATCGTGTTTTTGATGAGTTTGTCGGTTGTATTATTTGCGCAGACAAACCAGAACGGACCTGTAAAGGCAAATCGCAAAGCACAGGGAGAAATGCGCATGCGTGACGGACAAAAAGGTCCCGGTGCCGGAATGAATCGTGACGGACAAAGAGGACCTGGAGCAGGTATGAATCTTACCGACGCGCAAAAGGAAATTTTTAAACAAAGTATGATGGCTATGCACAAACAACTTCAACCTCTGCGTAATGAGCTGGGAGAGGGTGAAGCCCGTCAAAAAACTTTAGTTACTGCTGAAAAGACTGATTTGTCGGCGATCAATAAAAATATTGAAAAAATTGGCTCACTTCGCATTGAAATGGCGAAGATACAGGCAAAACATCAGCTCGAGATGCGCGCACAACTCACTGATGAGCAACGGTTAAAATTCGATCTTATGAAAAAGGACATGAGACCGGATAAAGCTCCCCAGGCCATGCAGCATAAAAGGCAGATGCAACGCAAACATTCAATGCAGTAAATCATCCACGGTTATTATTTGAAAGGACTGTCCGGAAGAATTTATTTTCGGACAGCCTCTATTTTATTAAAATCGTTGTAATATTGCATTTTCATTATCAATCGGGTGCTGCGATTATTTATAAATCTGTTGTATATTCGTGAGTTATTATTTAAATCGATGAAGATTTCAAAATTTGTATACCTTTTTGTTTTAATATTTTGGAACAGTGCAGTATGGTCTGAAGTTCCGGATTTGTCAACACGGGCACTCTCTTCTCCTCCCCATCGTGTTACCCGTACCTGTTGCGCTTTTGGATCCGATTTGCAGCTCTCGATAATTCCGATATTAAAATACAGCGATATAACCAGTGTCGGTCAATTGGGTCCGCACTATTATCTTGGAAATTCAGATGAGGGGAACGGAATTATTTATACGCGTCGCGGAGGATTTGTCGATATGGGGCATTTACGTGATCAGGCCGATTGGACCGCGTATATGTACTCACGTATAATGCTGGCAAAACAAACCGGATACCTCACACTCCATCTGGGGCGCGAAGGAGGTTCCAAGAATTTAAATCTTGCTGTTCCGAAGCATCTTAGCACAGATGATGCTATACTTCTTGCAGGGCGGATCGCATATGACCTTTCTGTCTGGCATGAGATTGCCACCTGGTATGGCAGTTCATCTGTTCCCCTTATGCCGGAACGATATTCAAGTTTCTCTGTCGAAGATGCTTACTCAAATCTTTTAGGGGTCACCATTGGAATGGTTGCCATAAAAAGTGAATTGCCTTACGCCGAAGCGATGACAAAACTGATAAAAAGTAATCTGGAAATGCTTGGTGCTGTTTCGTCTGAGAATGAAACCTACCTGGCAATGGAAGCTGTCCGCAATATCTGGTGGACCCGTGAGAAGCATCTTCCAAACCGTAATATTTTATTAGAGCGCCAACTGGGAGTATATTCATGTCTTGAACCATGGCGGGTTCCAGGATGGGCAGACGAAAAAATTACCTCTTATGATCTTTCGGTACCTGATAAAACTTCTGATGGTCTGCCTCTGAATCAGTTTTACGAACTTGACTTTAAATTAAATTATAAATTTCCGGTGAAGGAGATTTTTGCCTACAAGACCGATCGTCGGGTAACGCAGGCCGATTTCGGACAATTGATTAATCATATTGCCAGGGACCTGGGTATTGGCCAATTGAACTGAACCAACGAATCGGAAAAATTACAAGTAATTAAAATACAATAATATACGTAGGTGAAATATCATCTTTAGGCGAAGTCTTGAAGTGGAATTCGTCTACTTCCGTATTTATTTGTATCTTTGCACCATATTTCATTAAAGCAGGTCATTTTTGAAAACCAAAAATTATCGCTTTCTAAAAAACATTCATGCCATTTAAGTCATTAGAAATTATTGAACCAATTCTTCAATCACTTCACGAAGAAGGTTATTCCATCCCAACACCCATTCAAGCCCAGGCAATCCCCATCGTTTTAGACGGAAAAGATCTGTTGGGTTGCGCTCAGACAGGAACAGGAAAAACAGCAGCATTTGCCATTCCCATCATTCAATTATTAAGTAACAGTCAATCATACGATAAGCGGAAAAAAATCAGGAGTCTGATTCTCACTCCGACCCGCGAACTTGCTATTCAGATCGGTGAAAGTTTTAAAAATTACGGAAGGCATACCAAACTTGCATATACTGTAATATTTGGCGGTGTCAACCAGTTTTCTCAGACACAGGCATTACAAAAAGGGGTCGATATTCTGGTAGCCACCCCGGGCCGATTGCTCGATCTTATGAATCAGGGATTTATCTCATTGAGGGATATCGAAATCTTTGTATTGGATGAGGCTGATTGCATGTTGGATATGGGTTTTATCCACGATGTTAAAAAAGTACTGGCAGCTCTGCCACGTTCGCGTCAATCGCTCTTTTTCTCGGCAACCATGCCGCCTGAAATTGTTAAGCTGGCCGATACAATTTGCAAGAATCCCACGAAAGTGACCATAACACCCGGTCAGCCTACTGTCGACATCATCGAACAGTTCATTTACTTTGTTGATAAAGGAAATAAAAGCGCGCTTCTGATTGATTTATTAAACGATGTGAAGATTAAATCGGCCCTGGTTTTCACACGTACCAAACACGGTGCCGACAAGGTTGTGAAGGATTTATTGCGTCATAATATTAAAGCTGAAGCCATTCATGGAAATAAGGCACAGAACGCCCGTCAAAGAGCGTTGGCTAATTTCAAGGATCAGACAACCAAGGTGTTGGTGGCCACCGATATAGCAGCCCGTGGTATTGATGTAGATGAAATGGAGTTTGTGATCAATTACGAAATCCCCAATATCTCGGAGACTTATGTACACCGGATTGGTCGTACAGGTCGGGCAGGGGCGAAGGGAACTGCTTATTCCTTTTGTGATGCTGAAGAAAAAGCTTTCCTGAAGGATATTGAGAAGTTGATCCGGAAAAGAATACCTGTTATTGAAAATCATCCTTATCCGCTTATTGATCATCACCCGGTGAAGGCTCCCAAACAACAGCGTCCGCAGCGTACCAATTTTTCCCGTCCGAAACCGGAGGCAGTAGTTGATCGCAGAAGGTTAATCCGCAATCCCCGGGTAAGTTAAATACCCCATTGAAAGTGTACTAATAAACCCCGAATCCTGTTTTAAAAGGATTCGGGGTTTTTTAATCTCTGAATAAAGACTTAGCCTTATTCCTGTTTTAATTCTTATTTGGGCAAGCCATAGGTATCCATCACATAATCGATGTCTTTATCACCACGTCCGCTCAGGTTTACAAGAATCGACTGGCGTGGGTTTGCTTTGGCCAGTTTCAGCGCCAGGGCTACTGCATGCGCACTTTCCAATGCCGGTATTATTCCTTCAAGGCGACTTAATTCGTAAAATGCATCAATGGTTTCTTCATCGGTTGCTGTTTCATAAGTAACCCTTTTCCAGTCTTTTAACATGCTATGTTCTGGTCCGACACCAGGGTAATCCAAGCCGCTGGCCACCGAATATACCGGAGCAGGTTCTCCTTTTTCGTCCTGCAGCAGGTAACATTTAAAACCATGAATCATTCCAGGTGTTCCGAGCGTCATAGTAGCGGCATGATCGCCTAAATTAAGCGAACGGCCTGCTGGTTCAACACCCCACAGTTTACACTCCTCGTCTTCGAGGAATGCCGAAAATATTCCCATGGCATTACTTCCTCCACCAACGCAGGCTATTACATTATCGGGTAATTCACCCGTCATTTCGGAAAATTGTTCCTTTGCTTCGATTCCAACAACACGCTGAAAATCGCGAACCATCATCGGAAAGGGGTGTGGTCCTACAACCGATCCGATGCAGTAAATACTGTTTTCAGGATCCTGCATGTAAGCACCGAAGGCTGAATCAACTGCCTCCTTCAAGGTTTTCAGTCCATGCGATACCGGTACAACTTTAGCACCTAAGATTTTCATCCTCACAACATTGGGATGTTCCTTTATAATATCCACCTCACCCATATGAATTTCACACTCCAGTCCAAAATATGCTGCTGCTGTGGCCAGTGCGACGCCATGCTGTCCGGCACCCGTTTCGGCAATCAGCTTTTTCTTTCCAAGGTATTTGGCCAGCAGGGCTTCTCCCATACAATGGTTCAGTTTATGAGCCCCGGTATGGTTTAGATCTTCGCGTTTGAGATAAATCCTTCCCCCGTATTTTGTGGATAACCGGTTGCAATAATAGACCGGTGTTGGTCTTCCCTGGTAATGTTTACGGATGCTGCGCAACTCGGAAATAAAATGATGCGATTTGCTGATCGAATAATAAGCATCAGTGATTTTTTCCATTTCCAACTGAAGATTAGGTGGAATAAAACTTCCACCGTATTCTTCGAAAAATCCCTCCTGGTTCGGATAATTTTTAAAATAGTTTGTCGTCATATTTCTATATGATTGATATATAATAAGTAAATATTTACAGACGATTGGTGAGAACGATATAAACTGGTTCTAATTTGATTTTCCTGAGTATGAATGCCAAAATTAAAAATAACAATCAATAAATTCAGCAATTATTCTTAAAATCTGATATTTTTTTAGTTTGTATTTAATCAATTGCAATGGTGTATTGATTGCTGTCTTACTAATTGAAAGTTAAACGCATTCAAATGTATCCCGGACTATTCCTGGTGATAAATTACGCTGGTTTGTTGACAATCACTCTTCCGTAATATCTGATAACTTTGTCATTCCAAAGTACCTGTGAACTTAACAACAGTTAAAATGTTTTCTTACCATTGTATAATATCAAATTCTCAGAATGATTGAAGTAGAGAAAAGAAAAATTACAAAAACAGGTCTTGTAAATGCTTTAAAATTATATCATTACATTAAGCCGTTTCAAAAGGAGTACCTGTTGGGTATTATTTTTCTTTTGGGTTCGAGTCTCGGAAACCTGGTTTTTCCTAAATTATTGGGCGAAATGGTGAATTCGGCTATGGAAGTTTCGCCCGATAAGATGAACCGGGTGGCCTTAATACTTGCTGTGGTACTTGTATTGAATGCAGTATTTTCGTATTTCAGGGTGGTGCTGTTTAATAATGTTACCGAGAAAGCACTTGCTTTTTTGCGTCAGGATACTTACAATCATTTAATCAGGTTGCCGCTGCGTTTTTTCGAACAGCGAAGGGTAGGGGAGCTTAACAGCCGAATTTCTTCCGATATTACCTTACTCCAGGAGACTTTAACATCAACACTTGCTGAATTGATCCGTCAGATCATTATTATCATCGGGGGAATAACCTTGCTGGCCATTACCTCGATCAAACTGACCTTGTTTATGCTCGTCATACTTCCTCCGACGATGATCTTTGCCCGTATGTTTGGGCGTTATATCCGAAAGATATCAAAAGAGGTTCAAAATGAGGTGGCTAATTCGAATACCGTCGTCGAAGAGACCTTGCAGGGTATTCAAAGTGTGAAGGTTTTCACCAACGAATTTTTTGAGATGCTGCGTTACCGTAAAAAAACCGAAAGTATCGCAGCATTGGGAATCAGAAGCGGAAAATACAGGGGCGCATTTGCTGCGTTTATTATTTTGGGTTTATTCGGTGCTTTGTCACTCGTAATCTGGAAAGGATCGTCGATGATGGCCCAGGGGGAACTGGTGGCTGGCGATTTGTTCTCATTTGTGATTTATTCAGCCTTCGTGGGTGGAACAATCGGTGGATTGGCATCTGTTTTTGCAAGTATTCAGAAATTTATTGGCGCTACTGAGAACCTGTTTGAATTGTTCAACGTTGAAGAAGAGACACTTACTGAAATAAAGCAGGCTAATCCGGCATACGAACTTCACGGACAGATCACTTTCAGCAACTTGTCATTTGCGTATCCGACGCGATCGGATGAACTGGTACTGCGGGATATCAATGTGAATATATCATCGAATCAGTTGGTAGCACTGGTAGGAGCCAGTGGTGCCGGAAAATCAACCATTGCATCTTTGCTTCTTGGACTTCATTTACCGACCAAAGGTCAGATTCTTTTTGATGGAAGGGATAGCCGTAATTTTCCATTGTCCGACCTCAGAAGTCAGATTGCACTTGTTCCCCAGGATATCTTTCTTTTTGGAGGCTCGATTGGCGAAAATATCTCTTACGGAAAAACGGAGGCGACTGATGAAGAAATCTACGATGCCGCCCTTAAGGCAAATGCCATGGAGTTTATTGATCGTTTTCCCGCCAAATTTGAAACCATTGTCGGAGAACGTGGAACCCAGCTTTCGGGCGGGCAGCGCCAGCGGATTGCTATTGCCAGGGCTGTGTTAAAAAATCCGAAAATTCTGATCCTCGATGAAGCCACGTCGTCGCTGGACTCTGAATCTGAACGACTTGTTCAGGATGCTCTCGTGAAACTTATGAGAGGCCGAACGTCGATTGTAATTGCCCATCGCTTATCAACAATCCGTAATGCGGATCAGATTTTTGTGATGAACATGGGAATGCTCGCCGAAAGAGGGACGCATGAACAATTGATGCAATTGCCGGACGGCATCTATAAAAACCTGAGTGAACTCCAATATACGGGATAGGGACGTTTCATGAATCGTCCCTACTATGATTCAACCAGGACTTTGACATCGTTATTCGATACTTCAACCAATCCACTGTTGATATCGAAGTAGCTCAGCAGGCCGTTCGTCTCCTTCACCTTTATTCTGCCTTGGGTCAATATAGAAATCAGGGGTGCATGGTTCCTCATAATTTCAAAGGATCCAAGCACACCGGGTAGTTTAATAATTTTAATATCGCCTGAGAACAGCACTTTTTCAGGGGTGATAATTTCGAGATGTAACATAATTCAGTCAATTACCTGATGAAAATGTGATTATTTTGATTCGGCAAGCAACCGTTCGCCTTTCTCAATAGCATCTTCGATTGTTCCTACCATACTGAATGCCGTTTCGGGATATTTATCGACTTTACCATCGATAATTGCATTAAATCCTTTGATCGTATCTTCAATGGTTACCCAAACTCCCTTGATGCCGGTGAATTGTTCGGCAACATGGAAAGGCTGCGAGAGGAATCGCTGAACACGACGGGCTCTGTGGACAATCAGTTTATCGGATTCGGAAAGTTCATCCATTCCAAGGATGGCAATAATATCCTGTAATTCGCGGTATCGTTGTAAAAGCTCTTTCACGCGATGAGCCGTATCGTAATGTTCTTTACCGACAATTTCGGCGGTCAGAATCCGGGAAGTAGAATCGAGCGGATCGACTGCCGGGTAAATACCCATTTCCGAAATTTTCCGGTTGAGCACGGTTGTCGCATCAAGGTGGGCAAACGTTGTTGCCGGTGCAGGATCTGTTAAGTCATCTGCCGGAACATACACTGCCTGAACGGAGGTGATTGACCCGTATTTTGTAGAGGTGATACGCTCCTGTAAAAGGCCCATTTCTGTTGCCAGCGTTGGCTGGTAACCTACTGCAGAAGGCATACGTCCAAGTAAGGCCGAAACTTCGGATCCGGCTTGTGTAAACCTGAAAATGTTATCTACAAAGAATAGGATATCGTTCCCTTTCCCCTTTTTATCGCCATCGCGGAAGTATTCTGCAACCGCTAGTCCCGAAAGGGCTACGCGTGCACGGGCACCCGGAGGTTCGTTCATCTGACCGAAAACCAGTGTTGCTTTTGATTTGGCAAGCTCAGCTTTATCAACCAGACTAAGATCCCATCCTCCTTCATCCATATTTTTTTTGAAGGCATCGCCGTAGCGGATAACACCCGAATCGATCATTTCGCGAAGCAGGTCGTTCCCTTCGCGGGTTCTTTCGCCAACGCCTGCAAAAACTGACTGACCTTCGTATTTTTTGGCGATATTGTTGATCAACTCCATTATAATGACCGTTTTACCTACGCCGGCACCTCCAAATAATCCGATTTTGCCTCCTTTTGAATACGGTTCAAGCAGGTCGATTACCTTAATTCCGGTAAAAAGAACCTCCTTTTCGGTTGACAGATCTTCAAACCGGGGTGGCTCATTGTGGATTTCATAACTCCTCTCTTTCGGGATAGGACCGATTCCATCGATTGCTTCACCGATTACATTGAGCAGGCGCCCTTTAATGACATCTCCCACCGGCATTGAAATTGCTTTTCCAGTGGCAATAACTTCCATTCCCCGCGACAGTCCATCAGTTGATTCCATTGCGACAGTCCTGACAGAATGTTCGCCAATATGTTGCTGGCATTCGAGAATTAAAATCTGACCATTTTCGCGCTTGATTTCGAGTGCTTCAAAGATTTTGGGCAACTCATTTCCCTCCCGCTCGAAACTAACATCAACAACAGGACCGATTACCTGGATGATTTTGCCTTTGGATTGCGACATATTCTGCGTAATTTATTTAATTTTTTTATTTAATACTTCTTTAAATGTGTAATTAACACCATACATCCTGATTTGATTCATTCCTTCTTACAACCCTTTTAACTGCTTAATGCATTCGCACCACTTACAATCTCAAGAATTTCACGTGTAATCGATGCCTGTCTTGCCTGGTTGTATTGCAGTTTAAGCTCCCTGATCAATTCTGATGCATTGTCGGTAGCTTTATGCATCGCCGTCATACGCGCCCCGTGTTCCGAGGCCACAGAATCAAGAAATGCTTTGTAAAACTGTATTTTCAGTGCCTGAGGTATAATTTTGTCGGCTATTTCCTGCATCGAAGGCTCAAAAATATAGACCAGCCTGTGCCGGAATCTTTTGGATTTCACTTCAGGGGTTTCGGCTGGTTTTATGGGTAAAAACTGTTCCGAAGTGATGTCCTGTAAAGCCGCGTTTACGAATTGATTGTAAACAAGTTCAACATGATCATAACCTCCTTCTGAATACTGATCCATTACTCCTTGCGCAATTTCGTTTGTGGAGGCAATATCCAATTTATCATAAATATCAAGATAGCTTTTGGTTACTTTAATACCTTTGCTTTTAAAACCATCGACACCTTTTTTACCGATTGCAATAATATCTACCAAACCATGTTTGTAATATTCTGGATAAACCTGGGTGAGAATTTCCGATGTTTTTTTAATGACATTCGAATTAAATCCTCCGCAGAGTCCCCTGTTTGAGGTTATGGCAATAATCAGGATACGCTCTCTTTTTTTTCGTACGGCATATTTATTTGCGATGTCCGAATCAAGGTTACTGCTAATATTCGACAATATTTCATTCAGTTTTTCGGCATAGGGGCGTATCTGTATAATCGCATCCTGGGCTTTTCTCAACTTGGCCGCGGAAACCATTTTCATGGCATTGGTTACCTGCTGGGTTGATTTTACCGAAGATATTCTTGTCCTTATGTCCTTTAAATTAGCCATTCTCTGAATTTATCTTTCCTTATTGTAGCAAAATTAAGTTACTTTCACTTGTATTTCCGGGCAATTTCCTTTGCAACTATTTCAAGAACAAGTGTTTCACTTTCATTAATAATTCCATTTCTTAATGTGTCAAGCGTACTTCGGTTCTTTGCATTCAACACTTCGATGAATTCAATTTCAAATTCCTGGATCAGGTGCCTGGGAACATCCATTAACAGACCCTTTGTCCCGCAGTATAAAATAGCTATCTGATTCTCAACTCTTACGGGTGAAAACTGCTTTTGTTTAAGGATTTCGAGGTTGCGGGCGCCTTTTTCCAGAACGTTTTTTGTTGCAGGATCAAGATCAGAACCAAATTTGGAGAATGCCTCCAACTCGCGGAATTCTGCCTGGGCAATTTTAAGTGTACCTGCCACTTTTTTCATTGACTTGATCTGGGCATTTCCACCCACGCGTGAAACCGAAATCCCCACATTAATAGCAGGTCGTATTCCCGAATTGAACAAGTTTGATTCAAGGAAAATCTGACCATCAGTAATGGAAATTACATTGGTTGGAATATAAGCCGACACGTCGCCGTCCTGTGTCTCAATAATAGGAAGAGCGGTGAGTGAACCTCCCCCTTTTAGTAAATGCCTTATCGATTCGGGTACATCATTCATTTGTTTTGCAACCGCTTCGGTGGAGTTAATCTTCGCAGCTCGCTCGAGTAACCTGGAGTGCAGGTAAAATACATCCCCGGGGTATGCTTCGCGTCCCGGGGGACGACGCAGCAGCAGGGAAACTTCACGATAGGCGACAGCCTGTTTCGATAAATCGTCATAAACGATCAGCGCCGAGCGCCCCGTGTCCCTGAAGAATTCGCCGATGGCCGCACCTGCAAAGGGTGCATAGAACTGTAATGCAGCCGGATCAGAGGCTGTCGACATCACGATTACCGTATAAGGCAATGCCCCATTTTCATCAAGGGTTTTAGCAATGTTGGCAACAGTCGATCCTTTTTGCCCGATGGCAACGTAAATGCAATAAACCGGTTCACCTTTGTCGTAAAATTCCTTCTGGTTTATGATGGCATCGATCGCAATAGCTGTTTTGCCCGTTTGGCGGTCACCAATAATCAATTCCCGTTGTCCACGGCCGATCGGAATCATCGCGTCAATGGCTTTGATACCTGTCTGAAGTGGTTCGGTAACCGGTTGACGGTAAAGAACTCCGGGGGCTTTTCGTTCAAGAGGCATTTCGTACAATTCGCCGCCGATCGGACCCTTTCCATCCAACGGTTCCCCAAGAGTATTGATTACACGTCCCAATAATCCTTCTCCAACATTTATGGAAGCGATTTTATTGGTTCTCTTTGCCTGATCACCCTCTTTTATTTTATCGGATAGGCCCAATAAAACACAACCTACATTATCCTCCTCGAGATTCAAAACGATACCCATTACTCCTGAGTCGAATTCAACCATTTCGTTTGACTGAATATTGGACAGACCATATACACGTGCAATACCATCACCCACCTGGAGTACGGTTCCTATTTCGGCATATTCTGCTTCGCTCTTGAAACCCTCCAATTGTTTTTTCAGAATCCCGGAAACTTCAGCAGGTTTTATTCCAGCCATAATATCAACGTTTAAATTTTTTATTATTCTAATTCTGGCTAGCCAGAAATTCTTTTTTAAGCTTTTTTAATTTTGCTGCCACACTGGCGTCAATTTGCTGATCTTCAACCTGTAGAATAAAACCTCCAATGATTTTGGGATCCACTTCAAGGGTTAAATCAACTTCAGAATCAAAGTGCTTCCGGATCAGTGTTTTGAATTGCTCAACTGTTGCCGGATCAATTTCGATGGCACTCACCAGCTTTGCAGCCTTGAAACCTGCCAGTTTTCGGTATGATTCCAAAAAATTACGCGAAATATCCCTCAGATATACTTCACGATTATTGGTTAAAAGGAGCAAAAGAAAGGAGTATGTCAAAGAATTGAGGCTCTTTGCAAAAACTTCGGCAAAAAGTTTTCGCTTCTCGCCTGGTCCGATTACCGGACTTTCAAGAAATTGAAAAAATCCGGGAACGGTTTCAAATAACTGGTAGATCAATGCAATATCGTCTCTCACAGCCTCTGTTTCCTGTTTATCATCTGCCAGACTTAATAAGGCTTTGGCATATCTTACAGGTATTTTACTTTCGTCCATCTTCAAATGTATTTATAGAAGTCCTGTTAGACAAGCAATTATTCCGTTCCCCTGTCATTTAATTAAGATTAATCTGGTCGATGTAATTCTGTATCAGCTCTTTTTGCTGTTTATCATCGGACAGTTTTTCCTGCAATATCTTTCCTGCAATTTCAACAGAGAATTCAGCAATCAGTTTTTTAATATCACTGATTGCGGCTATGCGCTCGTGTTCTATTGCTGCACGGGCACTTTCCATCACTTTATTCGCCTCAACCGAAGCTTCATGCCGTGCATCCCTGATGATCGAATCTTTCAAATCACGTGCTTCTTTCACAATTTTCTCCCGTTCGAGTATCGCTTCTTTCAGGATCTTTTCGTTTCCGGACTGCAATTGTATCATCTCCTGCCTTGCAGTTTCAGCCTGTTTTAACGCCTCATCAATTGAATTTTCCCTGTCAGACAGCGCCTTCAAAATCGGACCCCAGGCAAATCGTCTGAGTATTACGATTAAGATTCCGAAAGATATCATCATCCAAAAAAACAACCCGAAGGCCGGCATTACTAATCCCATGGTGATAAATATTTGGTAGTAAATAATTTAAAAGCACGCAAAAGGTACTGCTATTCGCCCTTACCGAAACAGTTTATACAAACAGAATCAGAAAGCAGATAACAATTGCAAAAAAAGCAACCCCTTCAATCAAAGCTGCAGAGACAATCATATTTGACCGGATATCTCCTGCTGCTTCAGGCTGACGCGCGATCGCCTCAACTGCCGATCCCCCGATCCGGCCAATTCCGATACCGGCACCTATTGCAGCTAATCCTGCTCCTATTCCGGCACCCAATTTTGCTATTGCCATATTAGCAGCTACTTGTAGAATTACGGCTAATGTTATCATACTTGTTGGTAATTAAATGATTAATATAAACTGTTATATAATTGTTGAAATCAAAATTTGTTTAATAAACAACGGCTGAATGATCAATGTTTTTCAGCATGAGCTTCATGATTTTCGAGCGCCATTCCAATGTAAATGGCTGATAATAATGTAAATACATAAGCCTGGATAAATGCGACCAATAGTTCGAGTATACTCATGAATACAGTGAACGCAATCGAAACAATCGAGACGCCATAACCGGCAATGGGAGTTTTCTCCGCAAAAATAAAGATCAGGCTGTAAAATCCTAATCCAATAATATGTCCTGCAGTTATGTTTGCAAATAAACGGATGGTCAATACAAACGGTTTAATGAACACTCCCAGAATCTCAACAACAGGCATTAACGGAATTGGCAGCTTGAGCCACCAGGGAATTCCGGGGGCATTAACCAGATGAACCCAGTAACTGCGCGAACCGCTTATCGTAGTGATCACAAAGGTGAAGATAGCAAGAACCAGGGTTACTGAAATATCCCCTGTGAGGTTGGCCCCTCCAGGGAAAAAGGGAATAAGTCCCATGACGTTATTGATGAAAATGAAAAAGAAAATGGTCAGTAAATAGGGAAGGTATTTATCTGATTTTCCATTTCCGAATGAAGGTTTGGCTATATCATCGCGGATAAAAAGAACAACGGGTTCAATCCAGCTTTGAAGTCCTTTGGGTGCTCTGGCGAAATTATCGCGGTATCTTTTGGCTACAGAAAGGAAAATCAAGAGTATTAAAACGATGCTGATAAACAGGGAGGTGACATTCTTGGTAATGGAGATATCCCATGGCTTAACTTCTGCGCCATCCGGAAGAATTTCCACAATCATCCGTTCGTGTTTTCCCTCCGAAGCAATTTTAAAACCTTTGTAGGTTTCGGTACCGTGATGGAAATTTCCCGACATAAATACATGAATTCCTGAATGCTCACTGTAGAGAATTACAGGAAGAGGAATCGAAATATGGGTATGACCAATGGTCGTGATATGCCATTCGTAACTGTCCTTGATATGACTGAAAATCAGATCTCCAGTATTAAATTTCTTAGTAGAGACAGTATCTGCAACGGCATGTTCTCCTTCAGCTTTCACCCGGGGAGAAAATGCTGTAAGCAAAAATAAAACCAGCAGTAACGATTTTATAGTAGTAAACATTTCAATAATTTGTCGTCAAAAAAAAATTTGCATACCTCATAATCTGGTTGTTGATTGCTTTTTAATGAAATTCAAAACCTGAACTACCTCAAAAATTGTAAACAGAACATAGATTGTTATGAATGTCAGGATAAAGGAAACAGCTTGCGAATGATCGATCAATAAATACACGAGAATAAAAGTCAGGTATATCATCAGTTTAAAGGTTACAGAGGCCAAAAAGGCCGTGGCAAACTTTCGCGCGCTGCCGGCTGAAGCTTTTGTGACCCACAGATGTCCAATTGTTGTAACTATTGCTACCAAGACAATGAGATATGGATAAGATGCTAAATACCATTGTTTTAATATCGTTAAAAACAAAGCCGTGGCTAAAGTTGCAATAATTACTGTCAGTATAGTTATCCTAATGATAAATTGTCGTGATGATGCAGACATATAACCCAAACTTTTTGATTCCTCAGACATTTAACAAAAATTTGTTTTTAAAGTTTAATTACAATTCAGTACTTACTTTTTCAGTAAAGTTCTGAAAAGATACCAGATGGCAGCAAAGGATGTAAATATTGTAAGGCTTATGGTAAATACAGGTGTTTTCATTTCCAGTAGTTTATCCAATTTTGTTCCTCCCCAGATCCCTAAGGCCACCATTGCGATCATTTGTACTATAAGAGACGAATATTTTGCATACTCCTTCAGGTAGTTAAATTTTCCGTGATCTTCGTCGCTCATTCCTACTTTTCATTAAGATTAGAATAAATCTTTTCGGATGATGTATAATTCTGATAATTTTATGATTACATTCTATTTCAACCTCTTTGAATCCCTGAAAGTTTTCTGCCAAACCACGCAAAGATAATAATTTATCCCTATGTAGATAAATGAATCGGGAAGTCAGGGAAGCGGAGTAGGGCAGAAAAATTCTGTTTTGATTATAAAGTTGAAGCTGTTTTTCAACCGAATTTAGTCACATAATTAAATAAATGACTTATTTTCAGCAAGTTTAAAAACTACATCAACCATCTCATTCTGATTAAATTTAGCACAATTGAATGCAATATCATGTATTATTGTATCAGGATTTTTTTTGATGTATGCTTCTTTGAATTTGGACCGTTGTTTGTCAACTTCGATCACTATTTTGCTTGCTTCCTCATGTGGAATTTTCATGCGTTCACTCATGACTGCTACTTTCCAGCTTAATGGCGCGTAGAGCCTGACGTGAAGTGAGCGTGGAATATCGGTTGTGAGTGCGTCGCTGCCGCGACCAACAATCACAGTCTTTCCCCGGAGAGCGATATTTCGGACAACCTCCTCGATCACTCTTTTAATTTTTGCATCATGGACATAATATTTGTCAGTAAAAGAGGATACCATCTCCTCAAGGAAATTTTTTTCTTCCGAATTAAGCAGCGTCTTGATCTTGTCGGGGTGGATTTTTAATTCATCAGACGCTAAAGTGAGAATCTCTTTACTGACCCATTTCCAGTTTTGTGAAGGATCGTTGATTTTCTGATTAATCCGGTCAATCAATTTTTCAGCAAATACTCTGCCGCTGCAACAACATTCCCTTGAGATCGTAATTACGGGTCCCGGATCAAATACTCTTTTTGGCACCGGACTCAAGCGATCGTTCATATATTTTATTAAAAGGTTGTTTTTCATTGCCGTCTGAAATTGGTTCTTTTTTTGCAAGATATAAAAAAATTGTTTTGCCTGAGTGACTGCAGATGAAGTTTTTTATATTTGCTTTTTGAAAAATGTAATTTTGAAGAACCACCCGCTTTTTGAAGAAGGAAATGCAAAGATCTTTACAATCCGGAAGATATGCGATTTTGATGAAGAGGAAATAGAACACAATCTGATGCCTCATCTTCACGATTTTTATTCAATTTTCTGGATCGAATCCGGTGAGGCTACTCATGCCACCGAATTTGTTGAATATAGCCTGAATGCAGACACTGTCCTGTTCGTTCCTCCCGGACTGAAACATCGGATGTATATGGATAAATCGGTTGGGGGGACTTACATGCTTTTTAATGAGGTGTTTATACAGTACAACCAAAAAAATCATGTTCCGTTAAAAGAATACCGGCTATTTAATAATCCGGATTTTAAAAGCCTGATCACTGTTTTGCCTGAGAAACGCGAAAATCTTAAAAATATTACTGAGCTAATTTTTAATGAACTAAACAACCCCGACGATTACAGCTCCGATATTGTTTTGAATTTGCTGCATCTTTTCCTGCTCGAATCGAGACGAATATTCGACCGACAGTACCAGAAAGTCATGGAAAAGCCCTCCGAAACACCCGATTCAACCATCATTCAGTTCAAATTATTGATCGATAACAATTATCAGAAGCTTAAGAATGTGTCATCATACGCTGTTATGCTCAACGTCAATCCATCGTGCCTGAACGAATTGGCAAAAAAAACGACGGGAATTACGGCAGGTGAACTGATCAGAAACCGGGTTATTGATGAAACCAGGAAATTATTGTATTTAAGCAGTAAGTCCGGAAAAGAAATCGCTTTTGAACTCGGATTTGACGATCCAGCCTATTTTAGCCGCTTTTTTAAGAAATACACAGGCACTACCCTGAAAGAATACCGCGACATCAGTCGTAAAAAATACCATTAAAACCATTTTTAGTCCATTTTCTGACAGCTTACTTCAGTGTATTTTTGTATTGTAAAAACAATTTAAAATATAGAAGTATGAAATCAATAACATTCAAATCACTTGGAATTCTTTTTTTAGCACTTTCGTTGATAACAACCGCATTTGCCGCATCGCAAAAAGTCGATGTAACGAAAAGCACCGTTAAATGGTCAGGAAAAAAAGTAACCGGCGAACATCATGGAACTATCAAAATTAAAGAGGGAAACCTGGCTGTAGCCAGCGGAAAAGTAACAGGAGGAAATGTGGTGATCGATATGCAATCGTTAGCCGATGCTGATGCCAATGCCAAATTGGAGGGGCACTTAAAATCGGACGATTTCTTTTCAGTCGCTACGTTTCCAACATCAGAACTTGTTATTACTAAAGTAGAGAGTGCAGGAAACAAACATACATTCACAGGTAACCTTA